>CANHAW010000044.1 GCA_947458675.1 Beijerinckiaceae bacterium | reverse complement strand
TGATAGAGATTGAGCGGGAGATCCTTGTAGGAGCGCACATAGGCGCGGAAAATCTCCGTGATCATTTCCTCATTCGTCGGCCCAAACAGCATGTCGCGTTCGTGCCGGTCTTTGATGCGCAACATCTCCTTGCCGTAATCATCGTAACGGCCGGACTCGCGCCACAGATCCGCAGATTGAATCACCGGCATCAGCAGCTCAATCGCCCCTGCCCGGTTCTGCTCTTCGCGGATGATCGCATTGATCTTGTTGAGCACCTTCAGCCCGAGCGGCAGCCAAGCATAAATGCCGGCCGATTCCTGCCGGATCATGCCGGCGCGCAACATCAAACGATGCGAGACGATTTCCGCCTCTTTCGGCGTTTCGCGCAGGATCGGCAGGAAAAATCGGGACAGACGCATTTTCGCTTCCAAGCTCGAGTTCAAGAATCACAATGGGGCCGGGATCCGGCCACCCTCAGGGGTAACAAACGCAAACCCCCATAAAAGACAAGACGGAAGCAGACCTGCAAGGCGCCCCGACGGACCGGCAAACCCACCATTCCCATAACCTATTGTTGAGGCATGAACTAACCAGCCTCCGATTGTTCGCCCAAGCCCTCAAGAACTAGTGACAAGCTCCCCGTTCATGGCTAGTCTCACCCCGCTAATCCGAAAGGAGGCCGCCTTCGGGGTCACCCGGATGCGTGCTGCAGTCCAAGTCGCGGGAGGAACCTTTTTCGGTGAGGATCATAAGGCAGGCATGAACTGCCAGGGTCCGTTTGCCGCCGCAAGGTGGCGATAAAAAGGCCGGAAAAGGGCGAGGCAAGGAGTGTGTAAAAGCAAGGAATCTGCCTCGGAGGGGGTGCGATCCTTGCTTTTATTTTGCCCGAACGGCACCCATTTTGAGTTTTCTGGCCTGCCGCGCGCCCTCTGTCTGGCTGAGCCCCTTCAGGCCGCTTTCGTCTCGCCTTGCGCCCAACGCTCTTTGGTCTGCGCCTTGAAATCCTGGAACCGGCCCTCGGCAATGGCGGCGCGCATGCCGGCCATCAGCTCCTGATAATAGGCCAGATTGTTCCAGGTGAGCAGCATCATGCCCAAAATCTCGCCCGAGCGAACCAAGTGGTTGAGATAGGCACGCGAATAATCGCGCGCCGCCGGGCAGGAAGATTCGGCGTCGAGCGGACGCGGATCGTCAATATGTTTGGCATTGCGAAGATTGACGCGCCCATAGCGCGTATAGGCAAGGCCATGGCGTCCGGCGCGCGTCGGCATGACGCAATCAAACATATCGACGCCGCGCGAAACGGATTCAATGAGATCGTCAGGCGTGCCGACGCCCATCAAATAGCGCGGCTTGTTCTGCGGCAGATAGGGCTCGACCACGTCAATCATCGCCAGCATCACATCCTGCGGCTCGCCCACCGCCAGACCGCCAATCGCCAGACCGCCGAAATCCATATCGGCAAGTGCCTTGGCGCTTTCGATGCGCAAAGCCGGAACCGCCCCGCCCTGCACAATGCCGAATGTCGTCTGCCCCGGCTGACCGCGAAATGCTTTGCGCGAACGCTCGGCCCAACGCAGCGACAACCGCATGGCGCGTTCAGCCTCGGCATCCGAACAGGGCAGTTTCACGCATTCATCGAATTGCATCTGAATGTCGGAGCCCAGCAGCGCCTGAATCTCCATTGAGCGCTCGGGCGTCAAAACATGTTTGGCGCCGTCAATATGCGACTGGAAGGTGACGCCATTCTCATCGAGCTTGCGCAATTTCGACAGCGACATGACCTGAAAGCCGCCGGAATCGGTGAGGATCGGATGAGGCCAGTTCATGAATTTGTGAAGGCCGCCAAGCTCCGCCACGCGCTCCGCGCCGGGGCGCAGCATGAGGTGATAGGTATTGCCGAGCACAATATCGGCGCCAAGTTCGCGCACCTGACTCGTATACATGGCCTTCACAGTCGCAGCCGTGCCGACGGGCATGAAAGCCGGCGTGCGGATCGTGCCGCGCGGCATGGAAATGGCGCCCGTGCGGGCCGCCCCGTCGGTCTTGTGAACGGCGAATGTAAAGGCTGCCTTGTCGGTCAAATCAAGCTCGATCTGTGTGTTCGTCATTGCGAGCGAAGCGAAGCAATCCAGACTAACCCTGCGGCTCTGGATTGCTTCGTCGCTTCGCTCCTCGCAATGACGAGCGGAAAATTCAATCGAAGAGGGCTATACTCCCTTCGCCCCGGGCACGGCAATCTTCACGATTTTGTACCGGCCCAGATCACCCTGCCCCCAATCGATCAGAAAAATGGTTCCGACTTTCATCTCGACTTCGCGAAGGTCGGTCCGCCAGGGCTCGCCACCGCCGGAACCGAAGCTGATCGTGCCATCCTCATCCAGCGTGAAGGGGCGCTGCGCCCCCTCCCAGTCGATACAGCCGAAGGCCAGGCTCGGGCCTGCGATCCGCCCATCGGCAATGAGGACATCGACCGCGAGCGGGCTCTCCAGCGTGTCATCGACCCAACGGGCGATCACGCGCGCCATCATCGCGCTACACGCTCCAGCAGGCAGGCGTCACCATACGAATAAAAGCGATAGTCCGAGGCAATCGCATGGGCATAAGCAGCCTTCATCCGATCGAGCCCGGAGAAAGCAGAAATCAACATAAAGAGCGTCGAGCGCGGCAAGTGGAAATTGGTGAGCAGCACGTCAATGGCCTTGAAACGATAGCCGGGCGTGATGAAGATCGATGTATCGCCCGCAAAGGCCTTGACGATCCCATCTTCGCCTGTGGCTGTTTCTAAAATCCGCAAGGACGTTGTGCCGGTCGCAACAATGCGCCCGCCCTTCGCGCGCGCATCGTTCAATGCCTGCGCGACCTCCGGCGTGATCACGCCATATTCGGCATGCATGCGATGATCCTGCGTGTCATCCGCTTTCACCGGAAGAAATGTTCCCGCGCCGACATGAAGCGTCACGCGCTGAATGCCGATGCCACGCGCTTCGAGACGCGCCACAAGTTCCGGCGTGTAATGCAGGCCCGCTGTGGGAGCCGCAACAGCACCGGGCTCGTTTGCAAAAAGTGTCTGATAATCGGCGCTATCTTTTGAATCCTCATCACGCTTGCCGGCAATATAGGGCGGCAGAGGCATGTGCCCGATATGCATAATCGCTTCATCGAGCGCCGGGCCTGACAGCGAAAAGTCCAGAAGGACCTCGCCGCCCTCGCCTTTTTCCACGACATCGGCATGCAGCTGAGCGAGGCCCGCACTCGCATTTTCTGCGCTGAAGGAAATGCGCTCTCCCACTTTGAGCTTCTTGGCGGGCCGCACGAAAGCGAGCCAGCGGTTTTCGCCCTCGCGCTTGTGCAACATGCATTCAATGCGCGCGACCGCATCTCCACGGCGGCGTGTGCCATCCAGTCGTGCCGGAATCACGCGCGTATCATTGACGACGATGACATCGCCGGGCTGCAAAATATCCGGCAGGTCGCGAACGATACGATCCTGCATGGGCGCATCATTGGCGGGAATATAAAGAAGACGCGCAGAATCGCGCGGCTCTGCCGGGCGCAGCGCAATACGGTCTTCAGGCAATTCGAAATCGAAGAGGTCGACTTTCATTTTCTCTCGCACCCCGTCGTCATTGCGAGCGAAGCGAAGCAATGACGAGCGTCACACAAACCGCCTCTCCATATCGGCGACCAGTTCGACGATGAGCCCGCCGAGATCGCCCGAGGTGAGGACAAGCACCACATCGCCCGGATGCAATTGCGAGACAATGGTCTTGACGTTCACATCCCGGTCATGGCTCAGGCGCAAAACCTCGCAGCCGGTTGCCGCGACGCGCTCGGCAATCTCGTCATAGCTCACCTGCTCATGCGTTCCCGCGCCGTGGTCGGGCGGTGCCGAGATGAAAATCCGATCCGCGCCTTTAAACACATCGTCATACCAGTGAATGGTCGAGCGATTGCGCCAGGAGAATGTATGCGGCTCGAAAACAATCTGCAGACGGCGTCCGGGAAAATGCAGCGCAATGGCGTCAATCGCCGCGCGTGCCTTGTCGCGCGAGGAGCCAAAACCCTCGTAAACAGGAATAGAGGATCGCTCGGTGAGCTTGTCCATGCGCCGCACGACACCAAGGAAAGAGGCAAAGGCCTTGCGCAGATCGTCAACCGACACAAGTTCGAGTTCAAGCAGCATGGCGGCAGCACCCGCCATATTCTGAAGATTATGCGCGCCCAGCAGAGTGGTTTCAAAGCCTGCGTGACGACGCCCGCGCGCAACGAGCGTGAAGCGGCTCACTTCGCCATAGACGATGTCATCGAGGTGATAATCAGCGCTCGCATCCGACAGCGCATAAGTCGCCACTTTGCAGGAAGCCGCCGCCGAGATCTTCATCGCATGGGGCTCGTCCCTACAGGAAACCAGCAATCCGTCAGCCGGAATGCGAGAAACAAGCTCTGCAAAGGGCTTTTCGTAATCTGCCTGCGTTGGAAAAATATTCACATGGTCATGAACGGCAGCCGTCATCAGGACGGTGCGCGCATCGTAATGCAGAAATTTGGCGCGCGGATCGGTATTGCTGGAGGGATATTCATCGCCCTCGATAACAAATTCAGCAGCACTCCCAAGGCTGGAATTCTGGCCGAGATTTTTCGGCACAGCACCAACAAAGTACCCTGGATCGCGCCCGGCAACATTCAGCGCCCATGCGAGCAGGCTCGCACTTGTCGATTTGCCATAGGAGCCGACAACAACAAGCGATCTGCGTGCGCGCGCAATGCCGGCGAGCACATCGGGATAGGAGGTGATCGGCTTGCCGCTGGCAAAAGCTGCGGCGACTTCCGCATTTTCCATCGTCAGCTTGGCATGTTTGCCGATGACGATGAGGTCGGCATTGGCGGGAATATTGCCCGCATCATGGGGCGTGCGCACGACAATGCCGGCCTTGGGCAACAGCACGGATGCGGGCGGGTAGAAGCCCTCGTCGGAACCCGTCACATTCCAGCCTTGCTGGCGCATCAGCAGAGCGGTTGCGCTCATGCCGATCCCGGCTATGCCGATGAAATGGACGTTCTGGCTCATCGATAACTCCGCGGCGAATCTTGCGGGCAGATTAGCACGGCCGCGGATAAAGGGGCCGCGCGGATCATTCCACCCGCGCGGCTGCCAACATCAGGACAGGCTTGCCTTGACGATCTTGTCGGGATCCTGCACGGGCTCGCCGCGCTTGATCTTGTCGACATTTTCCATGCCCGACACGACCTCGCCCCAGACCGTGTACTGACGGTCGAGGAAGCGCGCATTGTCGAAGCAGATGAAGAATTGCGAATTGGCGCTGTCGGGATTGGACGAGCGCGCCATCGAGCAGGTGCCGCGAATATGGGGAGCCTGATTGAACTCCTGCTTCAGGTTCGGATATTTCGAACCGCCCGTGCCAATGCCCTTCGGGCAGCCGGTCTGCGCCATAAAGCCGTCGATCACGCGATGAAAGACAATGCCGTCATAAAAGCCTTCGCTGACCAGCCGCTTGATATGCTCGACATGGTTGGGAGCCAGATCGGGCCGCATCTTGATGACGACGGGGCCTTGCGTGGTTTCAAGCGTGAGATTGTTGCCGGTCTCGGACATGGGAAGCTCCTTTGGGAAATTCAGTGGGCTGGCATAGCCCATGGCAGCCGAGGCGTAAACCTCGAGCCCAGCGTGCACATATTCCCCTCCCCCTTGCGGGGAGGGGCTAGGGGTGGGGGTCGCGCGATCTTCAATCTCTAGCGCTGTGTGAAAACAGAGAGATCCCGGAGATTGCGCGACCCCCACCCCGCTCGCTGCTGCGCAGCAAGTCGGCCCTCCCCGCAAGGGGGAGGGAAAGAGATGTCGCTACGCTTCTCGCAAGGACGTGGTTCAGCTCGGATCGGCGAGGGTCATCTTCACGATCTTGTCCGGATTGGTGACCGAGCCATTATTGCGCTGGTCGCCCTTTTTGATCTTGTCGACATGTTCCATGCCGGAGACGACTTCGCCCCAGACCGTATATTGGCCGTTGAGGAAACTCGCATCGCCGTAGCAGATGAAGAATTGCGAATTGGCAGAATTCGGCAATTGCGAACGCGCCATGCCCAATGTGCCGCGACGGAATTGAGCCTGCGAAAATTCTGCCGGAATATTTGGCAGCTTCGAGCCGCCCATGCCCGTGCCGGTCGGATCGCCGGTTTGCGCCATAAAGCCTTCGATCACGCGATGGAAGACGATGCCGTCATAAAAACCTTCTTTTACCAGCTTGCGGATCTGCTCCACATGTTTGGGCGCAAGATCGGGACGCATGCGAATGGTCACGCGACCATCCTTGAGGTCGAGATAGAGAATGTCCTTGTTCGTGCCCTGCGCCAGCGCAGAGCCGGCAACGGCCGCCAGCGGCAGTCCGATCACAACAGAACGGCGATCGATCGTCATGCAAATCTCCAGAGGTCAGGATGAAAATTTTGTCTTGAGCGCGGCTGCAACATCCACCGGCACAAAGCTTGAGACATCGCCGCGCAGAGCCGCGATCTGGCGCACAAGCGTGGCCGTGATATGGCGAACAGCCGGGCTGGCGGGAAGAAAGATCGTCTGAATGGCGGGCGCCATGGTCGCATTCATACCGGCCATCTGCATTTCATAATCGAAATCAGTGCCGTCACGCAGGCCGCGCAGAATGACACTCGCGCCGGCCTTTTTCGCAGCATCGACTGCAAGCCCGTCGAACGTCACAACATCGATGGCGACATTCAACGATTTGGTCGAGGCGCGGATCAGATTTTCCCGTTCTGCAGCGGAGAAAAGCGGCGCCTTGCCGGGATGCACGCCAATGCCCACCACAATGCGGTCGCAGATTGAAGCGCCGGCGCGCAAAACATCGAGATGGCCGTTGGTCAGGGGATCGAAAGACCCCGTATAAAAACCGATCCGCGCCATATCAGTGCCCTTTTCCGCTCAGGCAGAGGTCTCGTCGCTCTCGCCGTCGTCGCTGCCGCTATCATCCTCGCCGATGCGCTCGACCGAGACAACCCGCTCGTCGGCAGCCGTCTTGAACACGATCACGCCCTGTGTGGAGCGACCGGCAACACGAATGCCCTCAACCGGCACGCGGATCAATTGGCCGCCATCGGTCACAAGCATGATCTCGTCGCCATGCCCGACCGGGAATGAGGCGACAAGCTCGCCATTGCGCGCATTGACCGCCATGGCGGTAATGCCTTTGCCGCCACGCCCGGTGACGCGATATTCGTAGGACGAGGTGCGCTTGCCAAAACCGTTGGAGGTCAGTGTGAGAATGACCTCTTCATTGACCGACATTTCGACATAGCGATCCTGAGACAGCGAAATGGCTGCATTGGCCTCTTCGGTCTCACCCGGATCGGAAATGTTTTCCTCTGCCCCCGTCTCACCCGCCATGGCGCGACGCATGCGCAAATAGGCGGCGCGCTCATCCGACGAAGCATCGACATGATGCAGAATGGCAAGCGAGATGACGCTGTCACCCTCGGCCAGATTAATGCCGCGCACGCCCATGGAATCGCGGCCCTTGAAGACGCGCACATCGCCAACGGCAAAGCGGATGCACTGGCCTTTGTCTGTGGTCAGCAAAACGTCATTGGCTTCCGAACAGACTTGCACATCGACAATGCCTTCGCCCTCATCGAGCTTCATCGCGATTTTGCCGGCGCGATTCACCTGGACGAAATCGGAAAGCTTGTTGCGACGAACCGTGCCGCGCGTTGTCGCGAACATGACGTCCAGATTGGCCCAGGCGCTCTCATCCTCAGGCAATGGCATGATGGTGGTAATGCGCTCGCCCTGTTCGAGCGGCAGCATATTGACCAAAGCCTTGCCGCGCGCCTGTGGCGCAGACAAAGGCAGACGCCAGACTTTTTCCTTGTAGACCTGACCGCGCGAGGAGAAGAACAGAACAGGCGTATGCGTATTGGCAACGAAGAGTCGCGAGACGAAATCCTCATCGCGCGTCTGCATGCCGGAGCGGCCCTTGCCGCCGCGACGCTGCGCCCGATAGGTCGAGAGCGGCACGCGCTTGATATAGCCCGCATGCGAAACCGTAACGACCATATCCTCGCGCTGGATGAGATCTTCATCATCCATATCCGCATCGCTCTCGGTGATTTCCGATTTGCGCGGCGTCGCAAAGGCCGTGCGCACGGCAATCAATTCATCGCGGATGATCGAGAAGACACGGGCGCGCGAACGCAGAATATCGAGATAATCGGCAATCTCGACAGCCAGCTTGTTGATCGCCTCGGCAATCTCCTCGCGGCCCAGCGCAGTCAGGCGCTGCAGGCGTAAATCGAGAATGGCGCGGGCCTGCGCCTCAGACAGACGATAAGATCCATCGGCATTCAGCTTATGACGCGGATCGGCAATCAGCTCGATCAGCGGCGCCATATCCTTTGCCGGCCAGTCGCGTCCCATCAAAGCTTCGCGCGCAGCAGCCGCATCGGGCGAGGTACGAATGAGACGGATCACTTCATCGATATTGGCAACAGCAATGGCGAGGCCAACCTGCACATGGGCGCTCTCGCGCGCCTTGTTGAGCAGATATTTCGTCCGCCGTGTCACGACCTCTTCGCGGAAATCGATAAAGGCGGTGAGGAAATCGCGCAGATTGAGCATCTGCGGACGCCCGCCATTCAGCGCAATCATATTGCAGCCGAAGGAGGATTGCATCGACGTGTAGCGGAAGAGCTGGTTCAGCACGACATCGGCAACCGCATCGCGCTTCAGCTCGATGACAATGCGCATGCCGTCGCGATCGGATTCATCGCGAAGATCCGAAATGCCCTCTACCTTCTTGTCGCGAACGAGTTCGGCAATGCGTTCGATCAACACCGACTTGTTGATCTGATAAGGAATCTCCGTGACGATAATCGCCTCGCGATCCTTGCGGACCTGTTCGATCTCGGTCTTGGCACGCACCGAGACCGAACCGCGCCCGGTCATATAGGCCGAGCGAATGCCGCTGCGGCCCAATATGATTCCGCCGGTGGGGAAGTCTGGTCCCGGAATGATTTGCGTCAGATCTTCGATGGAAATCTCGGGCCGTTCCATCATGGCCAGAACGCCGTCGATGACTTCGCCGAGATTGTGCGGGGGAATATTGGTGGCCATACCCACCGCAATACCGCCGGCGCCATTGACGAGAAGGTTTGGATAGCGCGCCGGCAAAACGACGGGCTCTTCTTCCTTGCCGTCGTAATTCGGATGGAAATCGACCGTGTCCTCTTCAATGTCTTCAAGCAGCGGCATGGCCGCTTTTGACAGGCGTGACTCGGTGTAACGCATGGCCGCAGCAGGATCGCCATCGACCGAACCGAAATTGCCCTGACCATCGACCAAGGGTACGCGCAGCGAAAACGGCTGCGCCATGCGCACGAGCGCATCGTAAATCGCGCTGTCGCCATGCGGGTGGTATTTACCCATCACATCGCCGACGATACGCGCGGATTTCACATAGGACTTGTCCGGCGTGTGGCCATTCTCATGCATCGAAAAGAGAATGCGACGATGCACGGGCTTGAGCCCGTCGCGCACATCGGGAAGCGCACGGCTCACGATCACGCTCATGGCGTAATCGAGATAAGAGCGCTTCATCTCATCGGTGATGGAGACGGGGCGGATGTCAGAGCCGCTCGCCCCGGCGTGGTCGTCTTTTTCGTCGGCCAAAAGCCTGTTTCCTGACTGGTTCCAGAATCGATCTTCTGTCTATCCGATTCCAGCCCCCGAAGCCAGCATCAACACGCCCGAACAACCCGGCCAAAGCCTATTGGAATCAGTATCTTGTAATCATGGCAAACCCGCGCGCGGCGAAATCTCCGGTAGAGCCTCAAAAGCCTGTGCAAGGCCACCTTTCATCGCTCTTGCCATGCTTCACCAAAGCTATAGCTTTGGGCGGGCAATTCGAGGTTTTTCATCATGCACAGCAAATGGATTGCCGCCTGTCTCACCAGCGTCCTGATCGCTCTCTCCGGCGCTTCAACGACCGCTCAGGCGGATATCAAGGAAAGCGTGGTGAAGATCCCCGTGCGCGTCCAGGGCTCCGATGGCGCGCCGCATCAACAGAGCATTACACTGACGATATTTCGTGACGAGAGGCGCAAGCAGGCACCCTTTCTTATTCTCAACCATGGACGAGCCGGCGATCCGCAGGAGCGCAAAAATTTCGGCCGTTCCGTGTTCAGGGAGCAAAG
>CANHAW010000043.1 GCA_947458675.1 Beijerinckiaceae bacterium | reverse complement strand
GCGCAATCGTTTCTGCGATCAAGGCGCGATTGTCGCTCTCTCCGCCCTTTTCTCCGCGCGCCAGAAAAGCGTTCATCAATGTCTCGCGCAGATCGGGGCGGGTCGAATGGGTGAGAAATCCTTCGACATTGCCGCGCGACAGCGAAACCGCATGGGATTGCGCGCGATCACGCGACTGCGCGAGGGCTTTGGCAGCGGCACGGAAATCATCCGGCAGTCCGGCGAGGTCGGCTTCATTGTCGAGCCAGAGCACATAATCGGATTCGTCCTTCAGGACATTTTGCGAAAATTGCGTCCCCAGTGTCGCAAGCCTTGCCGTGATTTCCGTCAGCCTTGCCCGCTCCGCATCGCTCAGACGCGCGCCGGCGCGCACAAAACCTTTGCGCACGCGCTCGGTCAGTCGTTTCTGTTCAGCATTCAGCAGGCCCCATTCTGGCCCGGACATGATGGCCTCGATCCGCGCCAGAAGTTTTGCATCGAGAAAAATGGCGCTGCGATGGCGCGCGAGCAGGGGCGAGATGTCGCGCTCCACCTGGCGCAGCTCTTCGCTGGA
Source organism: Beijerinckiaceae bacterium (assembly GCA_947458675.1). Lineage (GTDB taxonomy): Bacteria > Pseudomonadota > Alphaproteobacteria > Rhizobiales > Beijerinckiaceae > Terripilifer. The sequence goes on along the minus strand of CANHAW010000043.1, from coordinate 9,702 downwards.
TTCGGTGGAAGCCAGATTGAAAAACACTTGCGAGACGCGCACGAGATCAGCGCCGGCCCGCTCCATCGCCTCGATCGTATTGGCAAAATCGGGGGCCTCGGCATTGTCGCGGATGCGGGCAATCTCGCCTTTATGGTTCTCGAGCGCACGCGCAAAGGCCGGCATGAAATGGGCGGTCTGGATGCGATCGAACGGCGGCATGCCGAAAGGGGTGGCCCAGATTTCGAAGAAAGGATTTTGCACGGCAAGAGGCTCCGGGAAAAAGCGAAGGCTGGAGCTTAATTGGGCATGAGGCGGGCGCCCGGCAAGGCCTGCCTTTGCGCCCGTTTGTCGCTGTTCTGGCCCATGGCCCCGCCGGGCATCGGTGGGGCGGCGTCAGGTCGTGATGAAATAGATGGCCAGAAAAATGCCGGCGACGCTGAAGATCACCGTATAGGAGCCCCATTTGGTGAAATAGAAAATCGCCGTGCACAGAGCCAGCGTGACGATTTCCAGCGGCCCGACATTGGCGGCACGGATGATGGCGAGGGCGCCGGCAAAAATCAGCCCCACAGCGACGGGGGCAAGGCCGCGCTCGACGGCTTTCTTCAAAGGCGTGTCGCCCTTGCGCTGCCACCAATTCGCCAAGCCATAGACGAGCAGCGAGGAGGGCAGGTAAATGCCTATGCAGCTGGCAATGGCGCCCCAGAATCCGGCAACCTGATAGCCGATCAGCGCTGCAATCAAAGTGCTGGGGCCGGGTGCTGCGCGCGAGACGGCAAAGAGATCGGCAAATTGCTGGTTGGTCAGATAGCCGTGTACTTCGACTGTCTGATATTGAATGTCGGCGACAATCGCCTGTCCGCCGCCGAAGGAGAGCAGCGAGAGCGGCGCGAAGACGATGAACAGGCCAAGCAGTTTATTGTCCATCACTTGGCCTCCCGCACATCGAGCCATGCAAGCCAGATGCTCAAAGGCACGGCAATGATGACGACGGGAATCATCGGCCAGCGCAGCAGGCCAATCGCCACAAAGACAAGGGCGGCAACGATGAAGGTTTTGGCATTGCGGCGCAGTTTGCGCCCTGTTTTGAAGCCCATCGACAAAGTCGCACCGACTGCGGCCGCCGCCACGCCGCCGAGCACATAATGCGTGACGTCGAGCCCGGACATTTCGCGATAGGCAAAGCCCATGCCCAGAATGATGAAGAAGGCAGGAATGACCATGCCGAGCACGGCGGCAATGGCGCCGAGCCGGCCATTGATCTGCAGCCCGATATAAAGTGCGAGATTGACCGGATTGGCGCCGGGCAGAACCTGCGCAATCGCCTGTCCGGCGAGAAATTGTTCTTCGCTCAGCCAGCGGCGGTTCTCAACCACTTCGCGATAGACGAGCGCCTGGGTGCTGCCACCGAAGGCCGTGCCGCCGATTTTCAGAAACGCAAGGAGCACATCAAGGAGGCTTGCCGTCTGGATGCTTGTTTTTTCGTTTTTGTCATTGGCGTCCATCGGGTCCTCCCTGCCGCGCGGGCGCGACATTAGACCGAGTCGAGGGGCAGGAGAACCCTGAGCTGAACCTTTGGTGCCATTTGGTCCCTGCGCTCAGGCCGGTTCGGGCGCGGGGCGCTCGCTGCTGCGTGGGGCGATTTTCCGTTTGAGATGCTGGCGCACCTCGCCCGAGACGATGATTTCGCCGCGGTCGGCAAAGGCCTCGTGGTTCTCCTCGATATCGTCGAGCTCATAGAGATAATTGACCATCAGCCCGTGGCCCTGAGCGAGGCCCTTGGCCGAGAGATCGCCCTGCCAATTGATGCGCTCGAGCCGCGCGCCATTGCCCAGATGAAAACGGGCAACGGAATCGCGCGGCTGATTGCCGGCGCTCTTCGCCTGGGTGAAATAAATGGCGGCGGCTGCCAGCAATGGTTTGCGTAAGGCCTCGCTCAAATTCTGCGACGGCTTGTCGGCGGCCAGTTCGGCAAGAGCCTCGCGCAGATCGGCGGGAAGAATCGGCTGCTTGCTTGCCAGATCCTCGCGCAGCCAGCGGGCGAAATCGGGAACCGGCGACAAGGTCACGAAAGTCGAGAGCTTCGGCAATTCGCGCCGCAATTCCTCCACCACCTGTTTGATGAGGAAATTGCCGAATGAAATTCCGCGCAATCCTTTCTGGCAATTCGAGATCGAATAGAACACAGCCGTTGTCGCTACATGCGCCTCAATTTCCTGGCGGGCGGGGGCGAGCAGCGGTGCAATGGCATCGGGCATGACTTGTGTCAGCGCGACTTCGACAAAGATCAGCGGCTCATCGGTCAGGCGCGGATGGAAAAAGGCGAAACAGCGCCGGTCTGAGGGCTCGATGCGCCCGCGCAAATCCTCCCAGTTCCCGATGGCATGCACGGCCTCATATTCGATGATCTTTTCAAGAATATTGGCCGGCGTCGTCCAGGCGATATGGCGCAGAACCAGAAAGCCGCGGTTGAACCAGGATGAGAAAAGATGCCGGAAATCGCTGTCGAATGCTTTCAGCTCCGGTATTTCCTTCTCATGTTTGAACAGATCCTCGCGCATGTGAACAAGAGCGGCCGTGCCGCCCGGCGCCTGATTGAGGCGGCGGATCAATTCCTGTCTGCGCGGCTCGGCCGCCTGATGCAGGGCCAGAGCATTCAATTGCGATGGATCGGCGCGATAGGCATCGATGGATTGTGACAGTTTCTCGCGGTCAGGCCCGTAGTCGCGCGCAAGATGAACCAGAAATTCGCGCTTTCCCGCGTCCGGCAAATTTTGATAGCGCGCGAGCACGACTTCGGCGAGCGCAACGCCTGTTGCCTCGCCGCGCCGCTTGATCAGATCGCCTGCAAGGCGCATCAAGCCGGCGGGCGTTGCTTCTTCCTGTCCGCGCGCGCGGGCCAAAAGTTCGCGGCCGCGTTCAGTGATACTTTGCAAAAGTTCGGTAATGAAATTGCCGTTCATGATCACGCTCACGCTTGTGCCGGTTCACCGACAAGCTGGAAGCCGATCATGGCGGGATCATGAATGCCGCGCTACCATCTCTTTGTTCAATGGTTCTTGCGCGGTCCGATCCAGGCGGAGCCGAAGAGGAGGCCTTCAAGCCGGGCTAGACGATCGCGGCGCATCCATTGGCGCGCCCAGAAACAGGCGGCTTCCTTCGAATGAAAAGACAGGGTTTGGGCCGCTGCATCCGGTTTTGAGACGATGACGTAAGCGCGGCCATCTTCGCCGGTCTGCGGTCGATAGAGCGTATGAAGTTCTGAAGTCCCTGTCCGGGCATCCGAATCCATTGCGTTGCTCCGCTTTTGTGCGTGTCATCAGCGGTCGGCTTTTTTGGTTAACAAAAGGTTAATTTCTGAAAAAAGACATTTGATACTAACGATTTGGCTGTGATTTGAGCCGCCCGGCCGAGCCCGTCGGCGGCTGGCCGCATTTACCCACAGGCGGGGCTGGCCCCTGCTTTGACCCTGAGCAGCCGCGCGATTAGTCAGGGCGCTCTCTTTTGAAATCTTGCAAGAATCGGGTCGCACAGCATGAAATCGATCAATCAGCGCCTTGCCGAAGAACTCGCCGTCCAGGAATGGCAGGTCACCGCGGCGGTGGAGCTGATCGATTCGGGCTCGACCGTTCCTTTCATCGCGCGCTATCGCAAGGAAGTCACCGGCACTCTGGACGATACGCAATTGCGCCTGCTCGATGAGCGTTTGCGCTATTTGCGCGAATTGGAAGAGCGCCGCAAAGCGGTGATCGATTCGATCAAGGAGCAGGGCAAGCTCGACGATGCTTTGCTGGCGCAGATCAATGGCGCAGACACCAAGGCGCGGCTTGAGGATATTTATCTGCCCTACAAGCCCAAGCGGCGCACCAAGGCGCAGATCGCGCGCGAGGCGGGACTGGAGCCTTTGGCCGTGGGCCTGCTCGCCAATGCCATGCTCGATCCGCGCGTGGAGGCTGAAAAATTCATCGACAAGGAAAAAGCAATCGAAACAGTCGAGGCCGCGCTCGATGGTGCGCGCGCCATTCTGGTCGAAACTTTTTCTGAAGATGCCGAGCTGATCGGCTCATTGCGCGAGACCTTCTGGACGCAGGGCCGTCTGCGCTCCAGCGTGCGGGAGGGCAAGCAGGTCGAAGGCGCGAAATTCTCCGATTATTTCGACTTTGCCGAGCCGCTCGCCAAATTGCCGTCGCATCGCATTCTGGCAATGTTCCGCGGCGAAAAGGAAGAAATGCTCGACCTCAAGCTCGAGCCCGAGGCGACGCCTGCACCAGCCGGAGTGCCGACGCTTTATGAAAACCGGATCGCCGCCAAATTCGGTATTTCGCAACAGGGCCGTCCGGCCGACAAATGGCTGAATGATTGCGTGCGCTGGGCCTGGCGCACGCGTATGGAATCCTCGCTCTCTGTCGATCTGCGCGTGCGTCTGTGGCAGCATGCCGAAGAAGATGGGGTCAAGGTTTTCGCCGGCAATTTGCGCGATCTGCTTTTGGCCGCCCCTGCTGGTGCGCGCCCCACGCTTGGTCTCGATCCGGGCTTTCGCACCGGCGTCAAAGTGGCTGTGGTCGATGCGACCGGCAAGGTCGTGGATACGGCGACCATCTATCCCCATGAGCCGCAGCGGCGCTTTGATGAATCCTTGGCCATTCTTGCCAATCTGTGCCGCAAGCATCGGGTCGAATTGATCGCCATCGGCAATGGCACGGCCTCACGCGAGACCGACAAGCTTGCTGCCGAATTGCTGAAGGGCGCGCCTGAGCTCAAACTCACCAAGATCATGGTGTCGGAGGCGGGGGCTTCGGTCTATTCGGCGTCTGCCTATGCTTCATCCGAACTTCCGGGTCTCGATGTGTCGCTGCGCGGTGCGGTTTCCATCGCGCGTCGTCTGCAGGATCCGCTGGCCGAACTGGTCAAGATCGATCCGAAATCCATTGGCGTCGGCCAATATCAGCACGATCTCTCCGAGGTGAAATTGTCGCGCTCGCTGGATGCTGTGGTGGAAGATTGCGTCAATGCCGTCGGCGTCGATGTGAATACGGCTTCGGCGCCGCTCCTGTCGCGCGTCTCGGGCCTGTCAGAATCTCTGGCGCAGAATATTGTCATTCATCGCGATGCCAATGGCCCGTTCAAGAGTCGCCAATCGCTCAAAAGCGTGCCGCGTCTCGGCGCCAAGGCCTTTGAACTTTGCGCCGGCTTTCTGCGCATCCGCGACGGAGAGGATCCGCTCGATCGCTCCAGCGTGCATCCCGAAGCCTATCCGGTCGTGCGCCGCATTCTTGAGGCGACAAAGAGCGACATCAATGTGCTGATCGGCAATGTCACCCAATTGCGGGGGCTGAAGCCGAAGGAATTTGCCGATGACACCTTCGGCCTGCCGACCGTCACCGATATTATCAAGGAACTCGAAAAGCCCGGTCGCGATCCGCGTCCATCCTTCAAGACAGCCTCCTTCCAGGACGGTGTGGAGAAAATCTCCGATCTGCGCCCCGGCATGATTCTTGAGGGTGTCGTCACCAATGTCGCGGCTTTCGGGGCCTTCGTCGATATTGGCGTGCATCAGGACGGGCTCGTGCATATTTCGCTCATGTCCGAGACTTTTGTGAAAGATCCGCGCGATGTGGCCAAGCCCGGCGATGTCGTGAAGGTCAAGGTTCTCGACGTCGATGCGGCGCGCAAACGCGTCAGCCTGTCGATGCGCATGGATGCGGAGCCGGGCGCGCAGCAGCCGCGCCGCAATGAGGCCAATGCCGCCCAGACACAGCGCACGATGAAACAGATGCAGCAGAAAGCCTCGGCTCCGTCTGCCACCGGCGGATTGCTGGCAGATGCGCTGCGGCGCGCAGGCGTGGCCAAGAACGATCCATCGGGACGGCGCTAAAAAATTCTCTGCAGCGCTTCTTTTCGCGCTGCAAACGAACCCATCGCGACACTGGCGGTTGAATGCGCACGCCGATTGACCGGCGCCAGCGACAGGAGATCGTCATGATCAAAAAAATTGCTGCAGTTTGCCTTCTGGGAACGGCGCTCGTATCAGCGCCCGCCATGGAGCAAGCCTGGGCGCAAGCGCCGAAAGACCTCGCCCCATCGAGCCAGGCCGCCGGCATCCCCTTTCTGACACGCATGGAATCCGGCCAATGGCGAGGCTCGAAACTTGTCGGCCTCAATGTCTATGGCGCCGACAATCAGAAGATCGGCGACATTAATGAAGTGATCGTCGACCGTCAGGGGCAGGTCAAGGCGATTGTGATCGGCGTCGGCGGTTTTCTGGGTCTGGGCGAAAAGAAAGTCGCCATTCCTTTCGACCGTGTGCAATGGGATGGTGGCAGCGATCGCGCGGCCGGGGCGGGGCCAGCCCCGGATGTCGCGCGCACGGCCACCGGCGCACAGCCCGGCCAGACTTTGAGCACGGGCGGGGCGATTCTGTCCTCCCCGCCCGCCTTGGTGTCCCAGCAGGCAGCCGGGCAGATGCGCGATTATCCGGAGCGGGCCCTTGTCCAGATGAGCCGTCAGGATCTTCAGGACGCCCCCGAATTTCGTTACGCGTCCGAACGCTCCGCGTCAGATAGCGAATCTGGTGCGGGGGCGAAGCCGGGTGGCTCACCCAGTCGGTAGTCCCGGCCGGCTGTCCCGGCGGGACAAGCAGCAGCCCGGCTCTTGCCTAGTGAGGGCCGCGCAAGCATAGTCCTTCCCAGAGCGCCGCCGCGACATTCGGGTTCACCGGATGCGAAGAACCGGCGCCTGTGGGAGGCATGAATGAGCTTCAGGCGTCGTGATGTGCTGCAGGGCGGCGCGCTCGGTCTGGCGGCTGGATTGGTTCCGGCCTTTTCGGGCGCATCTTTGGCGCAGGGCGCCAATCCGTCCTGGTTGACCCCCCAAATGCTCGCCGCGGCAAAGGCCGAAGGCAATGAAATCATCATCTATGGATCGATGAACGAGCAGGAGGCTTTGCCGCTCTGGAAAGCGTTTGAAACGGCCACCGGCATTAAAGTGCAATATGTGCGCTCGTCCGATACGGGATTGATGAGCCGCATCGTGCTCGAGGCGCGGGCGCAGCAGAAATCCTGGGATCTCGTTGTCACCACGGCTGTGTCGAAACTGCCGCAGGAATTCCTGCAGGTGCTCGAATTGCCGGAAGCCAAAAACATCGATCCCAATGCGATCGATCCGAAGAAAAAATGGTACGGCGTTTATTCGAATTACAATACGCCTGCCTATAATACGAAATTCGTCGACAAGGCGACGCTGCCCAAAACCTACGAGGAAATGGCAACGCGCAAGGATTGGGCTGGAAAAGTTGCCATTGACGGCAATGACAGCCAATGGGTCTACAGCCTCTTCCTGCATTATGGCGAAGCCAAAGCGCGCAAGATGATCGGCGACCTTGTTGCCAATCTGAAGCCCGCTGTCGTGGATGGCCATCTTGCTTTGGCGCGTTCTGTCGGCCTTGGCGAATATTGGGTTGCGCTGAACAATTACACCAATCTCACGATCAATGTGATGTTGCGCGGCGGCGCCACCGATTATTGGGCGCTCGATCCAATTGCGCTTTTTTATGGTCAGGCAGCGATCAATATGCGCGCGCCCCATCCCAAAACGGCGGAATTGGCGATCAATTTCCTGGTCAGCCGCGAGGCGCAGAAAATGCTCACCGAAGCAGGCCGCCTGCCGGTGCGCGCCGATGTCGAGCCCAATCCGCCAGATGCAGTGAAGCGTTTTGGCACGAACAAGATCATTCCCGTTAATTTCTCGCCCGATGACGAGAAGAAATGGCAACGCATCACGACGGATCTTCTGAAGCCGCGTTGATGGATAAAAAAACACAGAGGCGGCGTGACAATGAGCGCCGCCCGCAGGGGAGGTTGTAAACTTGGCACTTTCGACAGGCATGGATGTTGCTGCAGCCGGCGGGTGGCGCGCACGGCTGTTTTCCGTTTCGCCCGCCAAGATTGTCGCCGTTCTCGGCGTGCTGTTTGTCGCCTGGCTTGTAATCGTGCCGCTTGCCGCACTTTTCTATACGGCTTTTGCCGAAGACACGATTTACGGACCCGGCGATTTCACTTTTGAAAATTTCATCAATGCCTATACGCGCTGGCATTTGCTCCAGCTGTTTTGGAATTCCATCGTCTTCGCGGGCGGTTCAGCCGCACTCACTTTGCTGATTGGCGGTTTTGTCGCCTGGGCGGTCGAGCGCACCGACATGCCGGGCCGCGAGATTTTCCATAGTCTCACTCTGCTGAATTTCGCGCTGCCGGGTCTTTTGACGACCATGGCCTGGATGCTCATTCTCAGCCCCAATGTCGGCTGGGTGAATACGCTGATGAAAATGTGGTTCGGCCTCGATGCCGCGCCTTTCAATGTCTATACGATGAGCGGCATGATCTGGGTTCTCTCGACCCATTATTTCCCGCTCGCCTATCTGCTGCTGGGCCCTGCATTCCGCGCGCTTGATGTGCGCATGGAAGAGGCGGCCTATATGTCGGGCGCGCGCCAGTCGCAGATCGCGCGTCTGGTCACCATGCCGATGATGCGCCCGGCGATTCTTTCAACGCTGCTGCTGCTCTTCATTCGCGGAATTGAATCCTTTGAAGTGCCGCGCCTGATCGGCAATCCGGCCCGTATCGAGGTTTTCACCACCGATATTCAGGCTGCGATCCGCGGCGCATCGCCCGAGCTTGGCACGGCCAGCGCCTTGTCGATCACATTGCTTGCCATTTGCGCTTTGACTGTCTGGCTCTATCGCCGCTCGACGCGCAATGCAGAGGCCTTTGCTACGATCACCGGCAAGGGCTACAAGCCGACGCGCATGAAACTGGGCGTCTGGCGCTGGCCTTTGTGCATCCTGACGGCCGTTCTGTTTTTCGTCACGCTCGGCCTGCCGATCATGACGCTGGTCTGGCAATCCTTGTTCATGAAGCCGACATTGCCGTTCATGGCCGACCCCGGGGCGATGACGACTGAAAATTATCAATTCGTTTTCAGCTATCCGATCTTCCTCGATGCGGTCACGACCAGCGTGTCCTTGGCCGCCATGTCGGCGACAATCATTGTTGCATTGACGTTCCTGCTGGCCTGGATCGCGCAACGCGCCGTGCCGCGCTACGGCTGGGCCTTCGATCTTCTGGCCTTCATGCCGCTTGCATTTCCCTCGATCATCGTCGGGGCCAGCATTCTCTTTGCCTATCTCATTCTGCCGATCCCGGTTTACAATACGATCTGGATTTTGCTCATCGCTTATCTGACGCTCTACATGCCCTATGGCATGCGCTTCGCGTCCGGCGGGCTTGTGCAGATCCACAAGGAGCTGGAAGAGGCCGCGCATACGAGCGGGGCAGGCTATGCGCAGATTTTCCGGCGCGTGCTCATGCCCTTGCTGGTTCCGGTTGCGCTATCGGCATGGATTTACATTTTCGTTCTTGCCGTGCGCGAGCTTGGTGCATCCATTATGCTGGTGGGGCCGGGAACGCATGTGCTGGGCACGATCAGCCTGACCATGTGGGAAGAGGGCGGCTCCTATGGCGCAGTCTGCGCTCTGGGCGTCATCCAGATCATGCCGCTGGTCTTTATCGTTGCCCTGCTGCGCTGGCTTGAGCGCAAAATTCAGGGTTCTGAGAATTCGTGAGAAAAAGAAGAAAGGTCGAGCAATGAAAATCTGCCGTTTTGGAAACGATCGTCTTGGCGTCGTCATGGGCGATATGGTTCACGATGTCAGCGCCGCGCAGGATG
>CANHAW010000042.1 GCA_947458675.1 Beijerinckiaceae bacterium | reverse complement strand
CAATTGCCCACAGGTCTCGATGCCGCCATCGCCTATGATGCAACGGAATTCATCCGCGCTTCGATCTGGGAAGTCGGCAAGACGCTGCTGGAAGCAGCTTTGATCGTCGTCATCGTCATCTTCCTGTTCCTCGGCAATTTCCGCTCGACGCTCATTCCCGTCGTCACCATTCCGCTGTCGCTTGTCGGTGTGATGATCGCGCTTCTCGCGATGGGCTATTCGATCAATCTGCTGACGCTGCTGGCGCTTGTTCTGGCCATTGGACTCGTGGTCGATGACGCCATTGTCGTGGTCGAAAATATCTATCGCCATATTGAGGATGGCATGTCCCCCTTCGAGGCTTCGCTCAAGGGTGCGCGCGAAATTGCCATGCCGGTCATTTCCATGACCATTACTTTGGCGGCAGTCTATGCGCCGATTGGCTTTGTCGGTGGGCTCACCGGCGCGCTCTTTCGCGAATTTGCCTTTACCCTTGCCGGCGCTGTGGTCGTGTCGGGCATTATTGCGCTCACACTCTCGCCGATGATGTGTTCGCTTCTGCTCAAGCGCCCGGCTGAAGGCCATGGCGGTTTGGCGGCCAAGCTCGACCGGATTTTCGACAATCTGCGCCGGCGCTATGAAAACAGATTGCGCAAGACGCTCAATTTTCGCGCCATGACAATGGCGGTTCTGGCGGGCGTTCTGGGCCTCACGGCTGTCATGTATGCCTCGACACCGAAGGAGCTTGCGCCGGAAGAGGATCAGGGCATTCTCTTCCTGATCGTCAAGACGCCGCAATATGCGAATCTCGATTATCTCGAACAGACGACCGACCGGCTCTATCGCATTCTCGATCAGATTCCCGAAAAGCGGCATGTCTTCACCATCAATGGTGCAGGCGGCGTCAGAGTCGCTTTTGTCGGCCTGCTGCTCAAACCATGGGATCAGCGCACGCGGTCGCAAAAGCAGATCCTGCAGGAATTGCAGGGCAAGATTGCCGGCGTCACAGGCGGGCAGGTCATTGCTTTTGCCCCGCCCGCACTGCCCGGTTCGACCGGCGGCCCGCCGATGCAATTCGTCATTCGCTCGACCGGCGATTATCAGCAGCTCGCTCAGGTTCTCGACACGATCCAGACTTCGGCGCGCGAAAGCGGCATGTTCATTTTCATCGACAGCGATCTGAAATTCGACACGCCGCAGATTGAATTGCGCATCGATGCCGACAAGGCCAATCGGCTTGGCATTAAAATGCAGGATATCGGCAATTCGCTCGCCACTATGCTTGGCGGAAATTTTGTTAACCGCTTCAATCTTTATGGCCGCTCCTATCAGGTCATTCCGCAGGCGCCGCGCGAGTTCCGCGATGCCGAGGAATGGCTGATGCGCTACCAGATCCGCACCGCATCGGGCGAGCTTGTGCCATTGTCGACAGTGGCTTCGGTCTCGAGCACGGTGCAGCCCAATGCGCTGACGTCGTTCCAGCAGATCAATTCTGCCACCCTGTCGGGCGTGCCTTTCCCCGGCCGGACCTTGGGTGAAACCCTCGATTTTCTGACGGAAAAATCGAAGGAGGTTTTCCCCGAAGGCTTCACCTATGATTTCAATGGGGATGCGCGCCAATATGTGCAAGAGGGCAGCGCGCTGACGATCACTTTCATCTTTGCGCTGATCGTCATCTTCCTTGTTCTGGCGGCGCAGTTTGAAAGTTTCCGCGATCCTCTGATCATTCTGATTGCTTTGCCGACCTCGATCTTCGGCGCGCTTCTGCCGCTCAATGTGCTGGGCATTGTCGGTGCGGGATCGATCAATATTTATACGCAGATCGGCCTGGTGACCTTGATCGGATTGATCACCAAACACGGCATTCTCATGGTCGAATTTGCCAATAAGCTGCAGGAAGAGGGCATGGGGCGGCGCGAGGCCATCGAACATGCTGCAGGCGTGCGTCTGCGCCCGATCCTGATGACCACGGCGGCCATGGTGGTGGGCATGATCCCGCTGATCCTGGCATCCGGTGCGGGCGCGCGCAGCCGTATCGACATCGGCCTCGTCATTGCGGCTGGCATGTCGATCGGTACGCTTTTCACCCTGTTTGTCACGCCGGCCGTCTATACGTTCATCGCCCGCGATCACGGTCGCGAGCGCGCCGCCTCAAAGGGGCTGGCGGGTGCCGGGACCGGCCAGGCTGAGACGCGGGCGGCAGAATAAAGCGGACCTGAGTGGATTTTTGCGCCGCGCCGGGTTAAACCCCGGCGCGGTTTCGTTCCGGGCCAGTCTGGCCCGCTTTTTTCAGGTCATCATGGCAAGTCCCGATCCCGTCAGCCGGCGGCGTACATTTGCGATTATCTCGCATCCTGACGCCGGCAAGACCACGCTCACGGAAAAGCTGCTCCTGTTTGGCGGCGCGATCCAGCTCGCCGGCGAAGTGCGGGCCAAGGCCAATCGCCGTCAGACGCGCTCCGACTGGATGGGCATTGAGCGCGAGCGTGGCATTTCCGTTGTCACCTCCGTGATGACTTTCGAATATGCCGGCCATGTCTTCAACCTGCTCGACACGCCGGGCCATGAGGACTTTTCCGAAGACACATATCGCACGCTCACTGCGGTCGATTCCGCCATTATGGTGATCGATGCCGCCAAGGGCATTGAGGCGCGCACGCGCAAATTGTTCGAAGTCTGCCGCCTGCGCGATATTCCCATTGTCACTTTCATCAATAAGCTCGATCGCGAAACGCGCGATCCTTTTGAGCTGCTAGACGAGATCGAAAAGACATTGGCGCTCGACACGGCGCCGGTGACCTGGCCGATTGGGCGGGGTCGCGATTTCAAGGGCACTTACGATCTGCGCAAGAGCGAAATCCGCCTCATCGATGGTGAGGGCGGTGCGCGCAAGGTCAATGGGCCGGATGATCCAGCCATTGCAGCACTTCTGCCCGAACATGAGCGGGCGGCTTTTGTCGAAGAATTGAGCCTGGCCGTGGATGCGTTAAAGCCTTTCGATGAAAAGGCTTTTCTGGAAGGCCATCTGACGCCCGTCTATTGGGGCTCGGCCTTGCGCACTTTCGGCGTGCAGGATCTCATCGACGGGCTTGGCGAATTTGCACCGCCCCCGCGCGCGCTCGATGCCTCGACCCGCAAGGTTGAGCCGCGCGAGCCGAAGATGAGCGGCTTTGTGTTCAAGATCCAGGCGAATATGGATCCCAACCATCGCGACCGCATCGCCTTCATGCGTGTCTGTTCGGGCAAGCTCACGCGCGGCATGAAGGCCAAGCTCGTGCGCACCGGCAAACCCATGGCGCTGAATGCGCCGCAATTCTTCTTCGCGCAGGAACGCGCCATTGCCGATGAGGCCTATGCGGGCGATGTCGTGGGCATTCCCAATCACGGCACATTGCGCATTGGCGACACGCTGACCGAGGGCGAGGACATTGTCTTCCGCGGCGTGCCCTCCTTTGCCCCTGAAATTCTGCGGCGCGTGAAACTGGGCGATGCGATGAAGGCCAAGAAACTGCGCGAGGCGCTGCAGCAAATGGCCGAAGAGGGCGTCGTCCAGGTCTTTGTGCCGACCGATGGATCGGGCGCCATTGTCGGCGTCGTCGGGGCGCTCCAGCTCGATGTTCTGGCCGAGCGCCTGCAGGCCGAATATGGCCTGCCGGTTTCATTCGAGCAGAGCCGCTTCGAGCTTTGCCGCTGGATCAGCGCGCAGGATGGCGCCGAACTCGAGAAATTCCGCCGCGCTTTTTCCGCCTCCATTGCCGAGGATCTCGATGGCGCGCCAGTGTTTCTTGCCCCTTCCGCCTGGGCTTTGCGCTACGAGCAGGAGAAATGGCCGAATATCCTCTTCTCCGATATTAAGGATTATCAAAAGCAGGCGGCCTGACCCGGCCATAGCCTGTGCTATAGGAATTGAGCGTAGCCGCATGTCGGGCGGCTGAGGAAATGACGTCATGACGAAAATTCAGCCTGTCATCATGTGCGGCGGCTCTGGGACACGTATGTGGCCGGAATCGCGGGAGAGCTTTCCCAAGCAATTCCTGCCGTTGATCGGAGCGCATTCGTCTTTTCAAAACACGGTGCTGACGCTGGCGCGCTCATCTTCTTTCGCGCGCCCCATCGTTCTCACCAATCATGATTATCGTTTTCTGGTCGCCGAACAGCTGGCGCAGGTGGGCATTGAGGGCGAGATCGTGCTCGAGCCTGTGCGCCGCGATTCAGGTCCGGCGGTCGGTGTCGCCGCCGAGATTGCTTTTCAGCGCGATCCAGAATCTGTTGTCATCGTTATGGCCGCCGATCATTTCGTGAAGGATCAGGACGGTCTCATCGCTTTATGCGAACAGGCGGCCGATGTCGCGCGCAAGGGCCGCATCGTCACGCTCGGCATCAAGCCGACGCATGCCGAAACAGGTTACGGCTATATTCATCCAGGCGACACGGTGGCCGGTGCGGTGCGCAAGGTCGCGGCCTTTGTCGAAAAGCCCGATGCGAAAACAGCACAAACCTATGTCGACAAGGGCTATCTCTGGAATTCCGGCAATTTTGTTTTCTCAGCCGCGACCATGCGCGATGAGATTGCGCGTTTCGAGCCCGCCATGGCGGAGGCTTGTGCAGCCGCTGTCGAGAAAGCAAAAGCCGATCTGCAATTTCTCGTTCTCGATCGCGCAGCCTTTGAGACGGCGCCACAAAAACCCATCGATTATGCTGTGATGGAGCGCACGGAAGTCGCGGCCGTGATCCCTGCCGATATTGGCTGGTCGGATATTGGCACATGGGCGGCGGTGCGCGATTTGTCGGTGCGCGATGGGGCAGGCAATGCCATTGCAGGCGAGGGCGTTGTGCTCGAGGGCCGCAACAATCTTTTGCGGTCCGATGGATTGCTGACGACCATTGTCGGGCTCGATAATGTGATTGTCATTGCAACGCAGGATGCCGTGCTGGTTGCCGATGCGGCGCAATCGGGTCGCGTCAAGGATCTTGTCGAAAAGCTCAAGGCGCAAAAGCGTCCCGAAGCGCAGGAGCACAAGCGCGTCTATCGTCCATGGGGTTTTTATCAGAGTGTTGATTCAGGCGAGCGTCATCAGGTCAAGCGCATTGTCGTAAAGCCGGATGGGCGCCTGTCGCTGCAAAAACATCATCACCGCGCCGAGCATTGGATTGTCGTCAAGGGCACAGCTGAAGTGACGCTGGGCGATGAAGTGCGGCTCGTGCATGAGAATGAATCGATCTATCTGCCGATCGGCTGCGTGCATCGTCTCGCCAATCCGGGCAAGATTGCGCTTGAATTGATCGAAGTGCAGACGGGATCCTATCTCGGCGAGGATGACATTATTCGCATCGAGGATGTCTATCATCGCAATTGAGCGAGAGCTTGGCGCATGCCGAAGCGACACGCCGGCGCGCCAATTGTTCCTGCTGCTTGCGCTCTCGCTTGACGCTGTTTTCGCGCGCGCCCATCGTGATGCATCTCGCATCGGGAATGGATCATGCGCATATTTCTGTTTCTCCTGACATGTCTGCTTGCAGCGCCTCTGGCGCAAAATGCCGAGGCCCGACCGCTGACGCCGGCCGAGCAGCGCTATTCACCTTATTCGGGTTCCATTCCCTTTTGCGACAATCCCCGCGTCCTTGGCGGCATCAATGGCAAATTCGCCCGCCGCGAAAGCGAATATTGGTTCTCCGGTCTTGCCATTCTCGGCTTCGGCGAGATTGAGGAAATCGGCTTCCGAACCAATGGCATCGACTATATTCCGCGCCGCTATTGCCGGGCGCGGGTGATGATGAACGACAACAGACTGCGCGAGATCAGCTATTCCATCGCCGAAGGGCTGGGGCCGATCGGTCTCGGCTGGGGAACGGAATGGTGCATAGCCGGCCTTGATCGCAATTACGCCTTCGGGCTCGACTGCAGGTCGGCGCGGCCTTAAAACTTCTCCCCATGAGGGGACAATATTTCGCAGCTTCGATTCTTTCCGGCGTTCTGGGCGCATGGCTGTCGCTTGCTCCTGTGCAGGCGCAAGCCCCGCGCGCGGGCGATTTCGATCACTATGTTCTGGCGCTCTCCTGGTCGCCGGGCTTTTGTGCGCTGAACGGTTCGGATCGCAACAGCACCCAATGCCAGCCGGGCGCGCGTTTCGGTTTTGTCGTTCATGGCCTGTGGCCGCAATCAGAGGGCGAGCGTTCGCCGGCCAATTGCGAGGCCGGATTGCGCCCGCCCGCCGTGGCCGATGTCGCTTCGGTGCGCGATCTCTTCCCCAGCGAATCTTTGGCGCGCTATCAATGGCGCAAGCATGGCGGCTGTTCGGGCCTGCCGGCCTCCGCCTATTTTGCGCAAGTGCGCCGCGCCCGCGCCGCGGTGGAAATACCGCCGGAAATGGCCGAATTGCGCGCCGCCAAGCGGGTGCAGCCCGAAGAGATTTTGCGCGCTTTCCGCGAGGCCAATCCGCGATTGCGGCCTGGCATGGCGGCCGTGTCATGCCCGCAAAATGTCTTTCAGGAAGTGCGCATCTGCATGAGCCGCGACCTGCGCGATTTCGTTCCCTGTCCCGATGTTGTGCGCCGCTCATGCCGGGCGCGCGATATTGAGCTGCAGCCGCCCCTGTGAGAGATGCTGCATGAATTACCGCCATTCCTATCACGCCGGCAATTTCGCGGATGTGTTCAAACATGCGCTGCTGGCGCTCATGCTCGATTATCTGAAGCGCAAGGAAGGCGGCTTTCGCTATATCGACACGCATGCCGGGCCGGGGCTGATCGATCTTGCCGGGGATGAAGCCAGTCGCACGGGCGAATGGCGCGATGGAATTGCGCGCCTTGCGCAGGCCGATCTCGATGCGCGCCAGCAGGATTTGCTGGCCCCCTATTTTGCCGGTCTGGGCGGCAAGCCCGTTGACGAAAAGTCCTTTATTTATGGGGGTTCGCCCTGTCTGGCGCAAAATCTCCTGCGCCCTCAAGATCGTTTGACCTTGTGCGAATTGCATCCTGAAGATGCGCGTCGGCTTGAGCGCAATATCGGTCGCGACAATCGCGTGCGTCTGCTCCAGGAGAATGGCTATCGTGCGCTGAAGGGCCTGCTGCCGCCTCCCGAGCGGCGCGGTCTTGTGCTGATCGACCCGCCATTTGAATCGCGCGATGAATTCGAGGCCATGGAACAGGCGCTTGTCACCGCATGGAAGAAATGGCCGACGGGCATTTATGCGCTCTGGTATCCGGTGAAGGAGATCCGTCCCGTCGCGCAATTCATCGAGCGGCTGGCGGCGCGCAATATTCCGCGCATTCTGCGGCTTGAGATCGCCGTCGATATGATCCGCACCGATGGGCCTCTGGCAGCGACCGGGCTTGTCATTGTCAATCCGCCCTATCTTCTGGCTGAGGCCGCCCGCGATCTGCTGCCGTTCTTGGCCCGGGTGCTGGCGCGCGGGCCGGGCGGGTCTTTTCTGGTCAGTGAGGTGACCGGCGAGCGGCCAGCCTGACGCTGGTGAAGAAAATAAACGAGTAATTCCATATATTTGCTATTTGGCGACGCTTGCCAATTTTGGCGCTTTGTCTCACCCTGCCGAGAGGCGGCTGTTTCAGGGAAGCCACCTCATTGCGGTGGATGCCCGTTGTTTCGGGCTGATGCCGGCATGTCGGGGATGGGGGCGTGTCTGTCGAGGAATGGCGTTATGGCGCAGCAGGGCATCGTCAAGTTTTTCAACGCTGAAAAAGGCTATGGTTTCATCAAGCCCGATGACGGCGGGCCGGATATTTTCGTCCATGTGACCGCCGTCGAACATGCCGGCTTGCGATCGCTTGCCGAGGGCCAGCGCATTTCTTTCGAAATAGAGCCTGACAAAAAGGGCAAAGGGCCCAAAGCCGTCGCTCTACAGCTGGGATAAGTCCAGGACATTTCAGCCCGAATATGTGGGTGAGCCAGATGCGGCTTGCCCGCGCGCTCCCTCTGCTGCACTTTGCCCCGGTTCCGCAGGGAGGATGTCCGATGAAATTGCGTTATTCCGCCGCTTCGCCATTCGCGCGCAAATGCGCCATGGCAGGTCATGTGCTCGGCCTCGCCGACAGGATCGAAATGGTCGACAATGCGCGCGATCCCGCAGATGCGGTGCGGTCGCGCAATCCGCTCAACAAGATTCCGCTGCTCATCACGGATGATGGCGAAGCGATTTTCGACTCCGTCGTCATTTCCGAATATCTCGATCATCTGGCCGGTGGCGGCAAGATCATTCCGCGCGAGCCTGCGGCCCGCTTTGCTGCACTCACCATGCAGGCTCTGGCCGACGGCATTATGGAAGCGGCCATTCTCATCATGTATGAGGGCCGCTATCGCGAAGAGCATCAGTTCTCGCCGCGCTGGCTCGATCATCAGGGCAAGAAGGTCGATACCGGCCTTGCAGCGCTTGAGGCCAAGCCGCCTGGCACCAATGTCGATGTCGGTTCGATCGCAGTTGCAGCGGCTCTCGGCTATCTCGATTATCGCTGCAAGGGCGAATGGCGCGCAAAACATCCCAAGCTTGTGGCGTGGTTCGATGATTTTGCCGCTCGCGTTCCAGGCTTTGCAAAGACAGCGCCGGGCGATTGATCATAAAAAAAAGCCCGGCACAAAGGCCGGGCTTTTTCCTTTTGGAAGCGTTCGATCAGAACTTGAAGTTCACGCCCGTGCGAATGGCGCTGACATTGGCGCCAGCCGAATCCACAGCGGTGAGATTGTAGTTCTTCGAGCTCAGGCTGCTGTAGAGATATTCAGTCTTGGCCGAGATGCTGTTGGTGAAAGCATATTCAATGCCCGCGCCAACCGCGTAGCCATGCTCCCACTTCGTGCTCGAGCCTGCAGCCGTCGTCACTTTGACATTGCCGCCGGCATAACCTGCCGTGGCATAGACGAGGGCGCGGTCGGCGGCGAAGCCGGCGCGGGCGCGCAATGTGCCGATCGAGTTGATCTTCGCGCTGTTGGCGCCCGTCGCGCCGTCAACGTCGGCCCAGGCGAGATCGCCCTCGGCGCCGACGACGAACTGACCCATCTGATGATTGTAGCCGACAGTGCCGCCAACGCTGTAGCCGCTGACATTGCCGATGGCGTCCTTGGCCGACTTCGACATTGTGCCGAAATCATAGCCGGCGTTCAGGCCGGCATAGAGGCCGGTCCAGTTGAAGGCGCGGGTGAAAACCGGCGAGGGGGCATTGGCGGCCGAGCGGCGCGGCAAATCCGCAGCCATGGCGCTGCCCGCGATCACGGTGACAAGGGCGCCGGCGAAAAGGGACTTGAACATAGGTAACTCCTCTACACACCGGCCAACCACGCCGGCGATATGAGGCTTGGTTTAAGTTCCTTCAGGTTACCAAATTATAACCGCGAGGATTTTCATGCGATTATGGATTAAGGCAAGAAAAAGGCAGATAGATTCAGATGTAGTAAATCATGAATACAGATAAGTTTTCAAATTAACCATGAGCTTTTCTTCTCATTTCTGCCGTGTTGCGTCAAAATCATGGGATGAAAACATAAGAATAGCTTGGATAATGAATCGTTAATTGCGGCTTTTCTCCAAGTTGTTCGGCCGGATGGCCATGGCCAGGCGCGCTTCTTTTGCTTGTCCGGCTTGCCCTGCGCGCCTGCGGCAACAGATAAGTGACCGGACACAAGGATCGGGACAGAACGAATGGTGATGGAGCGCAATGCTTTGGTGACGGGGGCGGCCCGCCGGATCGGCGAGGCCATTGCGCTGGCGCTGGCGGGCGAAGGTTTTGGCGTCGCGTTACATGCCAGTGCGCGCTCTGCCGGCGAAGCGCAGGCGCTGGCGCGCAAGATTGCAGACAGCGGTGGGCGGGCCTGCGTCGTGATCGGCGATCTGGCTGTGGCGGGCGATGTTGCCGCTCTTCTGCCGCAGGCGCGCGCTGCGCTCGGCGACATTGACCTTCTCGTCAATAATGCATCGCTCTATGAGCCCGACACGGCAGGGGCTTTCGATCCGGTTTTTTTCGACCGCATGATGGCAATCAATCTGCGCGCGCCTTTGCAATTGGCCGCCGATTTGTCGGCGCATCTGCCGGCCGGGCGCGAGGGCGCGATTGTCAATATTGCCGACCAGAAAGTCTGGCGTCTCAATCCGCGCTATTTTTCTTATACTTTGTCGAAATCGACGCTGTGGACAGCAACGCAAACTCTGGCGCAAGCCTTTGCGCCGCGCATTCGCGTCAATGCAGTGGGACCGGGGCCGGTGCTTCCCAATCATGTCGAGGGCATTGAGGGATTTGCGCGCGAGGCGGCGGCTGTGCCGCTTGGTCACGCTGTTGCACCGAGCGAAATTGTCGCCGCTGTCTTGTTTCTTCT
>CANHAW010000041.1 GCA_947458675.1 Beijerinckiaceae bacterium | reverse complement strand
CAATATCCTCCAGCTCGCGCCGCATTCTCTCGGTCCCGCCAGGAAAATCGGAGGATAGCACGAGCACGCGCGCATCCGGAAATGTCTCCGCCGCTTCTTCTGCAAGACGCTCAACGCCCGGCCCGCAGGCGGTGAGCGAATCCACCTCTTCGCATTGCGGGCAATTGTCGGGGCGGCGTTCGATATGTCCGCAATGATGGCAGACAAGCGACTTCCGGAAACGGTGATCGACGAGCCAGGCCGTGCATTGCGGGCATTGGAAACGATGTCCGCAAGAGCGGCATAAAGTCAGCGGCGCATAGCCGCGCCTGTTCAGAAAAAGCAGCGCCTGTTCACCGCGCGCAATGGTTTGGCGGACCTCGTCCACAAGGCGGGGCGCGATCCATTTGCCGCGCGGGGCCGCCGCCTTGCGCAGATCGATGCAATCGATCTGCGGCATGGTGCGTCCACCAAAACGCGAGTCCAGTTTCAGATGTTTGTAGCGGCCCTGTTGCGCATTGACGCGCGTTTCAATCGAGGGCGTGGCGGAGGCCAGAATGACGGCAGCATTTTCAATGCGCCCCCGCACAACAGCCATATCGCGGGCATGATAGGAAACGCCGTCATCCTGCTTATAGGCAGCTTCATGTTCTTCATCGACGATGATGGCGCCCAGATTTTCAAACGGCAGAAAGAGAGCCGAGCGCGCGCCGGCGACAATCCGCACCGAACCATCTGCAACGCCGCTCCAGATACGCGCACGTTTGCGCGGCGCGACGCCCGAATGCCATTCGGCGGGGCGGACACCGAAACGCGCGGCGAAGCGATCGAGAAATTGCGCGGTGAGCGCAATTTCAGGCATCAGAATGAGGGCTTGTCTTTCGCTCTCGAGTGCAGCGGCGACGGCTTCGAAATAAACTTCGGTTTTGCCCGATCCCGTCACGCCTTCAAGCAGAGTGACGGAAAATGTCTGCGCCATGAGCGCGGCGCGCAATTCATCTGCCGCCGCGCGCTGGTCTGTCTCAAGCGGCGTCACGGCATGATGTGGATCGGGACGATGCGCAACAGGTTCGGGTGGCAGCGCAATGGCTTCCAGCGTGCCTTCGTCAACAAGCGAATCGACGACGCCCTGCGAGACGCTGGCCAGTTCGGCGAGTGCCGATTTAGGCCGCGCGAAAAAATCTTCTGCCGCCTTGATGACGCGGGCGCGCGCCGGCGTCATGCGCGCGGGCAAATTGATTGCACCCGGCGCGCCTGACAGCCGCACGCCGATCCGGATCGGCTCTGGCCCTGCCGCATCGGGTGCGCGAATGGCCATGCGCAACACCATGCCGCGCGGCGCCAGCGTCCAGTTTGCAACCCAGTCGATGAAGCGGCGCAAAGACTCGCGCAAGCGCGGCAGATCGCGCTTGTCGACAATAGTCTTGAGATTGCCGCCGCCCTTGTCCTGCAGGCCCCAGACAACGCCCGTGACTTCGCGCGTGCCGAGCGGCACAGTCACGAAATCGCCCGGCGCAAGAGAAAGGCCGGGCGGTATTTTGTAGGAATAGGCAATGTCGACCGCGACGGGAACGAGGACGTCGGCGACCGACGCCTCCTTTTGCGGCGCGTTCGTCATTGCAGAAGGACTAGCAGAAAAGTCCCCGCTGCCGAAAGCCGATCATTTGGTCGCCAGAATCTGGATGACCCGCGCCTTTTGCTCCGGCGTGACATCGGCGACAACCGACATGGTGCGCTTGCGTGTCGTCTCGGCATCCTGGAAATCGATATAGCGCTGTGTGCGCTCGCCCTCGGCGACCATGTCGGGATCGACCAGCGTCTTGCGGACAGCCTCCTGCAGGAAGGCGAGCCGCGATGCGCTCATGCCGGGCGGCACGACGAGAATGCGACCCAGATCTTCCACATTGGCGCGGAAGTCGATGAGCCAGGCCTGTTCGGGGCCGAGATTGGCAGCCTCGAAAATGGTCGGCACATCGGGGAAGAAGCGCGACCTTTTGCGCGAAATCGCCGCCACTGCGCGGTTTTGGCCCGATTTCACATAATTATTGGCGGATGTATCCGACACATAGATCGAATCCATCTCCCCCTTGGTCACGGCAAGGGCAGCCTGATTCGAGCCGCCATAGCCCATGACGACGCGGCATTTCATTTTCAGCGCCTCGCAGGTGAAGGCGGCGCCATCGGCCATGCCGTCCATCGGGCCGCTGGCCGACCACATAATGTCCTTGCCGAGATTCAGCGCATCCTGCGGCGTTCTGATTTTCGATTCCGGCGCCACAAGCCAGAGCCAGGGCGAGGCGGAAACCGTGCCCAAATGTCCGAGCTTGGCGAGATCGTAGCGCACGCCCGGCGAGCCGGCGAGCTGGGCCAGAGCAGCGCCGGCGCCATTCACGATCATCATGTGCAATCCGTCGGCTGCGGCGACTGACGTGCCGTTCAGCGCAGTAATGCCGCCGGCGCCGGGCTGGTTTTCAACGATGACCGTGGCACCGAGTTGTTTCGACAGATGCGGCGCAATCATGCGCGCATAGACATCATAGCCGCCGCCCGGCCCATAGCCGACCGTCAGCCGCACATTCTTGCCTTTGAAGAAAGCTGCTTCTGCCTCAGGGCTTTGCGCTTGCGCAGCGGTCGTCATGAGAGCGCAGATCAATGTCGCGCCGAGCCGTCCGATCCATCGATTGCGCATAGAGCAAGCCATCATGTCCTCCCGAAGTCTTTTTATGCGCCCGAGGTTACGGGATCGCGGAAGGAGTTCAAGCCCCGTCCGGGAGGCAGTCGATCAGGCTTTCGAGATCGGGACGTGCCGCGACCCTCACATTGGGCGCATCCCCCAGAGCTTCGGCGGCGCGAGAGGAAATGACGATCTGGAGCGGCTGAAGCGCTTGCGCAATCATGCCGGCATTCAGAGCATGCGCCCGGTAAAGTGCCGCACTGCGCGGTGAAAAATGCATCACTGCATCGAGCATGCCTGTGCGCCATTCCTGCACGAGCGCCGAAATATTTTCAGTCTCGCTGGTTTCATAGACGATCCAGGGCGCAATTGCATGGCCGAGTGCGGCAAGCGAGGCTTCGAGCTCGGGCCGCCGCTCGCGACCGGCAAGATAGAGAAAAGTCCGCGCGCGGATTTTTTCGTGAGCGATGGCGACGGCCAGAGTTTTGGCGTCGGGCGCCACATGGACAATCTGGGTAAAGCCCAGCTCCCGCGCCGCCAGAGCACTGCGCTCGCCCACCAGATAGAGCGGCAGGCTGCGCAGATGCGCAACGTTTTCGGTGTGCCCCTGAAAAGCATGCGCGCTCGTTGCAATCAGCGCATCGAATGTCCCAGCCGGGGACGGCGTCTGTGTAGCGGCAATCTCGAACAGCGGACAGATGACGGCTTCATGGCCGAGCGTTTTGAGGCGCCCGGCCGTTTTTTTTGCATCCGCCTCGGGCCGCGTGAGGAGGACGCGCATGTTTCAATGCGCCAGAATATCGGCGGGTGCACGTGCGAGCAATTCCTGCCCTGCCTGCACGCCCAGCCGCTCTGCATCGTCGAGCGAGCCTTCGCGCTTCGTTTCGTAAAATTCCGAGCCGTCCTTGCGCAGGATGAGGCCGCGGAAATTGATGCGGTCGCCTGCGACTTTGGCATGGCCTGCAATCGGCGTCCGGCAGGAGCCGTCGAGCACGCGCAGGAAAGCTCGTTCCATGGTCAAAGCAAAGCCGGTGGCCGGATGCAGAATGGCACCAAGCCGCACGCGCGTCTCATGGTCGTCGCTGCGCACGGTAATGCCGATTGCGCCTTGTCCGACGGCGGGCAGGAAATTGTCCTCGTCGAGAATTTCCGTCACGTGATGCGTCAGGCCGAGGCGTTTCAATCCAGCCAGAGCCAGAAGCGTTGCATCGCAATCGCCGCTTTCCAGTTTGGAAAGCCTTGTCTGGACATTGCCGCGCAGAAGATCGACGCGCAGATCGGGACGCAGTTTTTTCACCATCGCCTGGCGGCGCAGCGAGGCCGTGCCGACCAGCGAGCCCGGCGCAAGTGTCATGAGGCTTTTGGCGCGCGGCGAGATGAAGACATCGCGCACATCCTCGCGCGGGAGGAAGCCGGCAATATCCAGCCCATCCGGCAGAACGGTCGGCAGATCTTTGGACGAATGGACCGCAATATCGACTTCGCCGGCGAGCTGGGCGAGATCGATTTCCTTGGTGAACAGACCTTTGCCGCCGGCCTCGGAAAGAGCGCGGTCGAGAATCTGGTCACCCATCACCTTGATGATGACGATTTCGATTCGCTCAGCGTCAATGCCATGTGCCTGTGCCAGAAGGCTCCGGGTCTCGTAAGCCTGAGCCAGGGCCAGCGGGCTCCCGCGTGTGCCAATTTTCAACCAGGCCCCTGTCCCCATCATGCCCTCGATATTTGCATTGTCTTCGGCGCGGACTATAGGGTGTCGCGCCGGGGCGCGAAAGGGCGGCCCTTCTCAAGTCAGGGCCAGAATCGACCGCCGATGCGTGTTCTCGGAATTGAAACGACCTGCGATGAAACGGCCGCGGCCGTCGTCAGCCTGTCGCCGGGCGGTCACGGCGATATTCTCTCCAATGAGGTGATGAGCCAGATCGCCGAGCACGCGGCCTATGGCGGCGTCGTGCCCGAGATTGCAGCCCGCGCCCATCTTGACGTGCTCGACCGGCTGGTCGGGCGTGCCCTTGCCGATGCCGGGCTGAGGCTCGATCAGATCGACGGCGTCGCCGCGGCGGCCGGACCGGGCCTGATCGGCGGCGTCATTGTCGGGCTGACCTTCGGCAAGGCTTTGGCTTTGGCGGCCGGCAAGCCCTTTATCGGCGTCAATCATCTTGAGGCCCATGCGCTGACGGCGCGGCTGACGGATGGCGTCGATTTCCCCTATCTTTTGCTGCTTGTCTCAGGCGGGCATACGCAGCTTTTGTCGGTGCGCGGCGTCGGCGACTATCGCCGGATCGGGACCACGATTGACGATGCCATCGGCGAGGCCTTCGACAAAGTCGCGAAAATGCTGGGCCTGCCCTATCCGGGCGGCCCGCAGGTGGAAAAGCAGGCGCTTAACGGCGACCCGCAGCGCTTCGAATTTCCCCGCCCCATGCTGCGCCGTCCGGGCGCGGATTTTTCTTTCTCCGGACTGAAAACGGCAGTGCGTCTCGAGGTTGAGCGAATAGCACCGCTTCGTCCTCACGATGTGGCCGATGTCTGCGCCTCTTTCCAAGCAGCAGTCGTCGATGTCGTCATCGATCGCATCCGTGGCGCTCTGCGCATCTTTCGCCAGCAGGATGGGGATCCGCGCGCGCTGGTTGTGGCGGGCGGTGTTGCTGCCAATGGCGCCATCCGCCGCGCGCTTGGCCGTTTTGCCGGCGAGAGCGGGCTCAATCTCATCATGCCATCGCCGGCCTTGTGCACGGATAATGGCGCAATGATCGCATGGGCGGGCATAGAGCGCTTGCGTCGTGGCATGATCGACGGAATGGATTTCCCTGCACGTCCACGCTGGCCGCTCGACCCGCAGGCTGAACGCGTCAACAACGGCAAGGCATGATGATGACGCTTGCACAAGCTCGCACAATTGCCGTCTTGGGCGCAGGCGCCTGGGGCACGGCGCTTGCCAATGCGGCGGCTCGCCCCGGTCGCGCGGTGCGTCTATGGGCGCGCGATGGCGAGCACGTGGCCGAGCTTGCGCGCGATCGTCAGAACGCGCGGCGTCTGCCTGGTGTTGCGCTTGCAGAAGGCGTTGCCCCGCAGGCGGATCTTGCAACAGCTGTGAACGGCGCCGAGATTGTTCTGGCAGTTGTGCCGGCGCAGGCCGTGCGCGATCTGGCTTTGCAGCTTAAAGATCTTGTTGCACGAACGATTCCGCTTGTGATCTGCGCCAAAGGTATCGAGCGCAGCACCGACCTGCTGATGAGCGATGTCGTCGCGCAATGCCTGCCCGGACAAATGACCGCCATTCTTTCGGGACCGAGTTTTGCTGACGATGTGGCGCGCGGCTTGCCCACGGCGGTGACTTTGGCTGCGCGCGACGAGGATGTGGCGCGTGCGCTTGCCGCGGCGCTGGGGACGCAGACGCTGCGACTTTATCATTCGACTGACATGCGTGGCGTCGAAATCGGCGGTGCCGCCAAAAATGTCCTCGCTATTGCCTGCGGCATTGCAGCGGGTCGTGGTCTTGGCGCCAGCGCAAATGCGGCGCTGATTGCACGCGGCTTCGCGGAATTGTCGCGTTACGCCGTGTCGCAGGGCGCGCGCGCGGAAACGCTGATGGGCCTGTCGGGCCTTGGCGATCTGGTGCTCACCTGTTCATCGACGCAATCGCGCAATTTTTCCTACGGCCTGGCGCTTGGCAAAGGCGAGACGCCTCCGGCCAAACTTGCCGAAGGCGCGCTGACCGCGCCCGTTTTATGCGCGCTGGCGCAGAAGAGCGGCACCGACATCCCGATTGCGCGTGCGGTTGCCGATATTCTGTCGGGCCGTATCAGCGTCGATGAAGCAATCGGCATTTTGCTGGCCCGGCCGCAGAAAGCGGAAGGGTGATGCAGCTTGCGACATGCGCATCTGCGCCCTAGCTTTGCAATGAATTGGAATCGGGAGCGCGTCTATGGCTCATTGGCTTGTCAAAAGCGAACCTTTCAAATGGTCCTGGGATCAACAGGTGAAAGCGGGCGCGAAAGGCACGTTTTGGGATGGTGTGCGCAATCATCTTGCCAAGAATCATCTCATTGCGATGAAGAAAGGCGATCAGGCTTTCTTCTATCATTCCAATGAGGGCAAAGAGATTGTCGGCATTGTCGAAGTGATCAAGGAACATTATCCCGATCCCTCGGATGAGAGCGGCAAATTCGTCATGGTCGATTTCAAGGCGGTGAAGCCGCTCAAGACACCGGTTACATTGGCGCAAGTGAAAGCCACGCCGGCTTTGGCGAAAATGTCTCTGGTGACGTCCATGCGCCTGTCCGTGCAGCCGGTGACGGATGCGGAATGGAAACTCGTCTGCAAGATGGGCGGTATTTAAGCGCTCGTCATTGCGAGGAGCGAAGCGACGAAGCAATCCATGATGCGCGTGGCGGCTCTGGATTGTTTCGCTTCGCCCGCAATGACGGCTAGCCGATCAAATCGATGAGCGCGGGAATCAGCGGCTCATCGGCGGGCGGCATGGGATATTGGCGCAATTCGTTCGGGCGCACCCATTTGAGCGCCTGATTTTCGCGCGAGATCACTGTGCCTTCCCAGCGCCGGCACACATAAAGCGGCATCAGCAGGTGAAAATCCGGATAGGCATAGCTCGCGAAGGTCAGCGGCGCGAGGCAGGCTTCCTTCACGACAATGCCGAGCTCCTCGTGCAATTCGCGGATCAGCGACGTTTCAGGTCGCTCGCCTGAATCGATCTTGCCGCCGGGAAATTCCCAAAGCCCCGCCAGCGCCTTGCCCTCCGGGCGCTGCGCAATCAGGACGCGATTGTCCGAATCGATCAAAGCGGCAGCAACAACGAGAAGGATTTTCAAGGCAGGCCTCGCGGAAGATCGGGGCGCGGCCCGTCTTGCCGCCCGTTTCCGCTAGACGCTCCCGTGGCGCGAGGCAAGCTGGGTCGGGCACGCCCCGGCGCAGGGTCGCTGACGGGTTGCAGCACGGGAGCCGGCTGAATCTCATAGCGCTGGCGCTCGGTGCGAATCTCCCAATGGTTCCAGGTCTCGTTGAGCTCCTGCAATTCCCGCTCAAGCTCCTCGCGCGATTCGCTGGCGGCCAGGACCGTGACCTGCGGTCGCGTCTGGACCAGGACCAGCAAGCGCGAGGGCTTTTGCTGCCGGTCGAGCTTCTCCTTGCGCGATCGGGTCGCACCCCCCTTGCCCGATGCGAACAAAGACATGACTGCCGCGCCCAGAAAAAGCGCCCCCATCCCAAGTTTCATCACCCTGTCCCCAGCCTGCTCCAGCAAAGCGTTCTGCAAAAATTTCCTTTTGACTGGAATAGTTTACACTATTCCTGCTAAGCCATAGCCGTGAAATTGTCACAGCGGATGAAAAACGGGTCGCCGCTGCGACCGCGCCGGCTGCGGTGGAATGAGACAAAAGCGTGATCGTGAGGCGGTTTCGGGCGGTTGCGCACCCTTGGGGCGTGTGTTAGGTCAACGCCGTCTTCGGGACGCGCGCTCCGTGCCGTTCCGTTCCCTGACAAGCTCGTTGCAAAGGTTTCGCGGCAGTGTCGCAGCGTAAACCCTTGCGGCAGGCCGTGCCTGACGCCAGTCCAGAGGCTTTCCGCGTGGCTAAAGAGGATACGATCGTTACCGGAATGGCAGGGCGCTATGCCTCGGCCCTTTTCGGCTTGGCGCAAGAGCAGGGCGCGACCGTTCAGGTTGCCGCCGATCTTGCCCGATTCAATGCGATGATTGAGGAGAGCGCCGATCTGGCCCGCCTCGTCCGCAGCCCCGTGTTCACGGCTGAAGAGCAGGTCAAGGCGCTTGGCGCCGTGCTCGACAAGGCCGGCATTGGCGGTCTGACCGCGAAATTCCTGAAGCTCGTCGCCAGCAAGCGCCGCCTGTTTGCGGCGCCGGCGATGATCGCCGATTTCGGCAAATTGCATGATGCCGCCCGCGGCGTCTCGCGCGCCGATGTCACGGTCGCAGAGCCCCTCTCTCCCGCCAATCTCGAGGCGCTGCGCAAGGCGTTGACGGATGTGGCCGGGTCTTCGTCCGTCGAGATGAACGTGAAGGTTGAACCTGCGATCATCGGCGGCCTCATCGTCAAGCTCGGGTCGCGCATGGTCGACGGCTCGCTCAGGACCAAACTCAATTCGATCCGCACACGCATGAAAGAGGTCGGCTGATGGATATCCGCGCCGCTGAAATTTCCGCGATTCTCAAGAACGAAATCGCGAACTTCGGTACCGAAGCTCAAGTCACCGAGGTGGGCCAAGTGCTCTCCGTCGGCGACGGTATTGCCCGCGTCTATGGTCTGGACAATGTCCAGGCCGGTGAAATGGTCGAGTTCGAGAATGGCGTGCGCGGCATGGCCCTCAATCTCGAAACCGACAATGTCGGCGTCGTGATCTTCGGCTCCGACCGCGAGCTCAAGGAAGGCCAGACGGTCAAGCGCACCGGCGCCATCGTCGATGTGCCCGTCGGCAAGGAAATGCTTGGCCGCGTCGTTGACGCGCTCGGCAATCCGATTGACGGCAAGGGCCCTATCAAGGCAACCAAGCGCGCCCGCGTCGACGTCAAGGCGCCCGGCATTATTCCGCGTAAATCGGTGCATGAGCCGATGGCGACCGGCCTCAAGGCCGTCGATGCGCTCATCCCCGTTGGCCGTGGCCAGCGCGAGCTGATCATCGGCGACCGTCAGACCGGCAAGACCGCGATTGCGCTCGACACGATCCTCAATCAGAAGTCGGTCAATTCGGGCGATGACGAGAAGCAGAAGCTCTACTGCGTCTATGTCGCCGTCGGCCAGAAGCGTTCGACCGTCGCTCAATTCGTGAAAGTGCTCGAAGAGCGCGGCGCGCTGGAATATTCGATCGTTGTGGCGGCGACCGCCTCCGATCCGGCCCCGATGCAGTTCATCGCGCCTTTCGCCGGCTGCGCCATGGGCGAATATTTCCGCGACAATGGCATGCATGCCGTCATCATCTATGACGATCTGTCGAAGCAGGCCGTTGCCTATCGTCAGATGTCGCTGCTGCTGCGCCGTCCGCCGGGCCGCGAAGCCTATCCGGGCGACGTTTTCTATCTACACTCCCGTCTCCTCGAGCGCGCCGCCAAAATGGGCGATGCTGCGGGTGCGGGTTCGCTGACCGCTCTGCCGGTCATTGAGACGCAGGCCAACGACGTGTCGGCCTACATTCCGACCAATGTGATTTCGATCACCGACGGCCAGATCTTCCTTGAGACGGATCTGTTCTATCAGGGCATCCGCCCGGCCGTGAACGTCGGCCTCTCGGTGTCGCGCGTGGGTTCATCCGCGCAAACGAAGGCGACGAAGAAAGTCGCCGGCAAGATCAAGGGCGAGCTCGCGCAGTACCGCGAAATGGCGGCCTTCGCGCAGTTCGGCTCCGATCTTGACGCCGTCACGCAGCGCCTGCTCAACCGCGGCGCGCGCCTGACCGAACTCCTGAAGCAGGCGCAGTTCTCGCCCCTGAAGATGGAAGAGCAGGTCGCCGTGATTTACGCCGGCGTGAACGGCTACCTCGACGGCATCCCGGTCAACCGCGTGCGCGCCTATGAAGACGCATTGCTGTCGCTGCTTCGCACGAAGCACACGGACCTGCTGAATTCCATCCGCGATTCGAAGGACCTGTCCTCAGCTGACGAAGCGACGCTGAAGGGCCT
>CANHAW010000040.1 GCA_947458675.1 Beijerinckiaceae bacterium | reverse complement strand
GAGACAATGGTGCGGTCGCGATAGCGGCCCTCAAGAACCGGGCGCTCAATGGCGCGATAGGCGCGAAGATCCTCCAGCGTCATCACGCCGCCTGCTTCGCGCACCGATGCAACGAGGCGCTGGGCTGTCTCGCCGCGATAAAAACCATCGACACCCTGTTCGGCGACCCGCGTCAGAGAGGCCGCAAGATCGCGCTGTACCAGCCTGTCGCCATCGCGAAGCGGCGTACCATCGGGGCGGGCAAAAATCGCCCGGCTCGAAGCATAGCGCAAAACGCGCGTGCCGATCTCGCCCAATGAATAGGCCAGATCGCCCTCAACCTCGAACCCCTCGCGCGCCAGCGCAATGGCGGGCTGAAGCAATTGGGCGAGAGTGAATTTTCCTGATCCGTATTTTTCATGCGCCAGAGCAAAGCCCGCAATTGTGCCGGGCACGCCGACGCCAAGCCCGCTCGATTGCGATTTCGCCGGCACGAAGCGACCCTGCGCATCGAGAAACATATCGGCTGTGGCGCTTGCCGGAGCCGTCTCGCGATAATCGATGGCTATCGTTCCGCGACCAGCCAGATGCACCAGCATGAAACCGCCCCCGCCAATATTGCCGGCGCGCGGCAATGTCACAGCAAGGGCAAAACCGGTTGCAATTGCGGCATCCACTGCATTGCCGCCTTGTTTGAGAATATCGACGCCAATGCGTGCGGCGCGCGCTTCTTGCGCCACCACCATGCCGCTGCGCGCTGCAACGGGCAAAGTACGGGCTTGGCCGGCAACGATGGGCTCGGGCAAATTCTGCGCATGTGCGACCGGCGAGACAAAAAGAAGGGCCGCAAGACCACCGATGAATAATTTCAATTGCCCCACCTGTTTCGCCACAAAGTCTCGCCGATCAGGCAGGAAATCCGCGGCTCACGCGCGGAGACACGGTGAATAAGCGGACGCTCTTGCGGCAGGGAGGCAATTTCGCGCACGAGTTTTGTGCGCGTTGCCTCAATGAAGGCGCGCGCATCGCGGATTGGAATCATGAAAGCATCGAAACCGCCGATGACGCAATCCTCGAAATAGATATCGAGCTCCTGAATATCGGCTGGGCTGACGAAACTGCGAATGCCGACCAAAGGCAGACCATTGATGGTGATGCCACGCGCCACAGCCTCATCGCGCGCCTGCGTCACCGGCCGGCCGCTATTATTGGGCCCGTCGCCTGAGACATCGATCACCTGACGCGGCGAATTGAAACCATTGCCTTCCAGCAATTTCATCGCGCCATCGATGGCGCCGGAAATCGATGTGCGCTGCGCACGCCGATAGGGCGCGGCCGCCAGTTTCGCGGCAAAAGCACTGGCGCTTTGCGGCCCATCGATCAGGCTCCAATCGATCAGCGTATCCTGATCGGTTTCCGAGGCCCATTGCATATAGACAATCGCAATACGCCCCCTTGGTCCCGATTTCAGCGCATTGAGAAATTGTTCGGAGCGCAGAGCCTCAATATAGCCCTGCCTCTGCAGGCGCTGCTCTTCCGTATCCATCGAATAAGAAATATCGACCGCGAGAACCAGCTCAACATCGACCTCGGTCGCGCCGCCACGGGCATTGGCCGGCATCATTTGCAGCAGGCTCAGAACAAGGCCGCACATGGCCCATCGAAGGAAGGCAAAAGGCGAAGCCATGCGCGCGCTCCATGGTTCATTCAGGCCAGTTTGCCACGCGTGACGCATAAGGCAATGGCTGACCCGACATTTGGCTGATTCAAGCGGCCATGGCATTGTGAGGGACGAGAGAAAGAGGCGCGGAATGATGGAAAAATCGAGGGCTGCGGAACTGGATGCGCTTTTTGCCGCCGCTGCCGAGGCGCGCCGCAATGCCCATGCGCCCTATTCGCATTTCGCGGTCGGCGCGGCCGTGAGCAGCGCCTCGGGCCGCATCTATACCGGCTGCAATGTTGAAAATGCTGCCTATCCGTCAGGCTCCTGCGCCGAACAGGGCGCCATAGCCGCCATGGTCGTGGCGGGCGAACGCCAGATCGCAGATATTGCCATTCTCGGCGATGCGCCCCACCCGGTCATGCCCTGCGGCGCCTGCCGCCAGCGAATCCTTGAATTCGCCGATACGCGCACGCAAATCCATGCCGGCAATATGGCCGGCCTGCGCCTCAGTCTGCGCATGGAAGAATTATTGCCGCATGGTTTTGGGCGAGACAGCCTGCCATGAGGAGCACCGCAACAATCGATCTTCTGCGCGAGCGCCTGGGCGGGCGCCCCATCGAAACCATTGTCATTCTCGGCACCGGCCTCGGCGAGGTGGCGCGCATCCAGCCGAATGATTGCATCGTCGATTATCGCGATCTCCCCGATTTTCCGCAGGCGCGTGTCTCGGGCCATGATGGCCGCCTTGTGCTTCGCGCCCAAGGCACGCATTGCATCGCTTTTTTACTCGGTCGCGCGCATTTTTATGAAAATGGCGATGCGCGGGCCATGGCAGGCGCACTTGCAGCGCTTGCAGAATGCGGCGCAAAAAAAATGCTTGTCACCTGCGCCTCCGGCAGCACACGCGCCGATCTTGTGCCGGGCGCCCTTGTACTCCTGCGCGATCATATCAATTTCAGCGGCATCAATCCGCTGATCGGTGTGAGTGACGATCGTCGTTTTGTATCCATGAGCCATGCCTATGATGGCGAGCTTGCCGCTGGCCTCCATCAGGCGGCAAAGACAGCCGACATCCCCTTGCATGAGGGCATTTATATGTGGTTTTCCGGCCCCTCTTTCGAAACGCCCTCCGAAGTGCGCATGGCGAGAACATTCGGCGCCGATTTGCTGGGCATGTCGACCGTCCCGGAAGTGATTTTGGCGCGCTATCTGGGCCTTCGGGTCGCCGGCCTGTCCATTGTGACCAATCATGCTGCGGGCCTGTCAGATCTCGCGCCTTCGCATCAGGAGACCAAGCGCGTCGCGGCACAAGGCGCAGATAAAATGGCGCAGCTGATCGCAGCTTTTCTGGAGCAGGATGAGAAACATGGCTGATGCTGCTTTCGCACGCCGCGCCATCGGCCTGATCGATCTCACAGATCTCTCCGACAATTGCACGCCGAGCGATATTGAGCGGCTCTGCCGCAAATCTCTCGATCTGCCGGTCTATGTCGCCGCGCTCTGCATCTGGCCCCCATTCGTGGCGCAGGCGCGCGCCCTTCTCGCAGGCTCGGACATCAACCTGGCGACTGTCGTGAATTTTCCGCACGGCGGTGAAAATATCGCTGCCACATGCAAGGAAACGGAAACAGCGCTTGCCGATGGCGCCGATGAAATCGATCTGGTTTTTCCCTGGCGCGCGTTTCTGGCGGGCCATGAGACTGTCGCCCATGATCTGATCAGCGCCGTTGCGAGGCTGTTGCCGGCACAGGCCCGACTGAAAGTCATTCTCGAAAGCGGCGAGATGGGCAGCGGCCCATCCCTTCGCCGGGCGAGCGAGATTGCCATTGGCGCGGGCGCGCATTTTTTGAAAACATCGACCGGAAAGACCAAAATCTCTGCCACGCCAGAGGCCGCGCGCATCATGCTTGAAGCCATTGCCGTGAGCGGCAAGCCTGTCGGCTTCAAAGCCTCGGGAGGCTTGCGCACAATCGAACAGGCACGGCTCTATCTCGATCTGGCCGATGCCATTATGGGGCCTGACTGGGCGCGCAAGGAAACATTTCGTTTCGGCGCGAGCAGCCTGCTTGATCCCCTTCTCGAGGCGCTGCGAGGCGACACATGATTCTGCCGCAGGAAATCATCCGCAAGAAACGCGATGGCGAAAAACTCAACGCGGAAGAGATCGATTTTTTTATCGACGCTTTGACGCATGAGCGCATCAGCGAAGGACAGGCAGCAGCTTTCGCCATGGCCGTCTTTCTGCGCGGGATGGAAGCCTCGGAATGCGCTGCACTGACCAAAGCCATGATGAAATCCGGCGATGTGCTGGATTGGCGCGCCGTCGCACTCGATGGTCCCGTTCTCGACAAACATTCGACCGGCGGCATCGGCGACAATGTCAGCCTGATTCTGGCTCCCGCTGTTGCAGCTTGCGGGGGTTTCGTGCCGATGATCTCGGGTCGCGGGCTTGGCCATACCGGGGGCACACTCGACAAGCTTGATTCGATTCCCGGCTATTGCACAACGCCCGATCCTTTGCGGCTGGTCAGCACGGTGCGGCGGATCGGCTGCGCCATCATTGGACAGACGACGCAACTCGCACCCGCCGATCGCAAGCTCTATGCCATTCGCGATGTGACGGCGACGGTTGAATCCATACCCTTGATCACCGCGTCCATTCTCTCAAAGAAACTGGCAGCCGGTCTCGATGCTCTGGTGATGGATGTAAAGACCGGCTCGGGCGCCTTCATGCAGACGATCGAGACGGCGGGCGAGCTGGCGCAATCCATCGTCAATGTTGCAGCCCATGCCGGACTCAAGACAACAGCGCTGATCACCGATATGGATCAGCCGCTCGCCAGCGCTGCCGGCAATAGTCTTGAAACAGCCCATGCCATTGCGCATCTGACGGGTGCAAGGCGCGAACCGCGCCTGCAGGAAATTGTTGTCGCGCTGGGCGCTGAAATGCTGCTGCTTGGCAAGCTGGTCGAAACGCGCGAAGCTGGATGTGCAGCCATTGCAGCGGCCATCGAAAGCGGACGCGCTGCGGAAAGATTTGCCCGCATGGTCACCGATCTTGGCGGGCCGGCGCATCTTCTCGACAGACCCAGCGCCTATCTGCCCCGCGCGCCCTTCACCGTGCCTGTGCCGGCCACCGGCAATGGTTTTGTGACGCGCATGGCGGCGCGCGATATCGGGCTTGTCGTTGTAGGTCTGGGTGGCGGGCGCGTGCGGCCTGAGGACAAAATCGACCATTCGGTCGGACTTTCAGCGCTTGTCAGCCTTGGTCAGCAGGTGACGCGCGGCGAGCCACTTGGCTATGTCCATGCTGCCGATCCCGATGCCGCCGCACGCGCCGCAGGTGCATTGGCGCGCCATATCGAAATCGGGCCGGTCAAGCCGGCAGAAAAATCCTGCATTCTGGCACGCGTACAATCGAGCCGTTCATAGACGCCGGATGGCAACAATCTCGCCAAAACTTTTTTCTGCAATGCGTGCGCGGGCTTGAGAAAAATCTTCCGACACGACCTGCATGTGATGCCCATTGGCATGCAAAAGCCGATGCTGATCCTGCAGCAATCCGACATGGCCTTTCCAGAAGACAAGATCGCCGCGCCGCAGGCTCTCGCCATCCTGCACTTCTTTGCCCAGTTCGGCCTGCATCATATCCGTATCGCGCGGCGCATTCAGGCCTGCTGATTGCAATGCAATCTGGACCAGGCCGGAGCAATCGAGACCCAGAGAGGTTTTTCCGCCCCAAAGATAAGGCACGCCGATAAAGTTTTCTGCGGTTGCGACATAATCTGTCTGATGCGATCCGGCTGGCAACAGATGCGCTGCCCAGACAAAGAGCCCGCTTGTGACCTGCGCAAAATCGCCTTTCACCTGACGTATTTCCACCTGTGCGCCCATGGGCAGAGCAGCAATTGCAGGCGTTTTCATATTCGGGACGGAATAGAGAAAGGTGCGTGTGACATGCACATGATGCGTTGGCGTCATCGGCGTATCGTGCAGACTGTCAGCGGGCATATAGCCGACATAACCGTCACTGACGATCTGCCCCCAGGCCCAGCCCTCCTCCATATCGTAGACGATGATCTCTTCGCCATGCAGAATCTGCGTGTCGAGCGGGCAATCCTGCACCGGCTGCGCACGCAGGCCGATGGCCTCATCGATCACGCGCATGGATCGGCCCGTGACATATTTTTGCGCCGGCACCAGACCTTCAAGATGGGCGGCGGCGAGATCGGGGCGGGCGGGTGTGCGTCGGCGATCGAAAAGACTGGTCACGCAAGATCCTCCCGACGCAAATCAGCGGCCTTGCGCGCAACCATGTCGCCAAGCTTTTCGACATAGAGCGCGCCCTTCACCGTACGCTGGATGATGACATTGCGCCTGTCGTTTTCATCGCGACGGCGCGCAATAATCTCCTGCTTGCCCATGGCATCCAGAGCGCGTGTGATGACCGGCTTGGTAACTCCGAGTTTTTTGGCAAGGCCACGCACTGTATGTGGCGGGCGCTCCAGATAGACGGTCAGAAGAATCGACAATTGGCGATGCGTGAAATCGGCCATGCCGTCGGGCTTGGCTTCGCGCACAATGGCGAGCGTGATGTCGTGCAGAAGGGCGAGACCCTGCTCCGGCCTGATTTCAATCGACATGGGCCCTCAAAACCTGTCCTGCCCCATTCTGACGCGCTCGCATATTCTTTCAAGCGGCAGGATAGCGGCGCTCCAGCAAATCATAGAGCAGGCGCGCTGCCTGCGTTTCGCCACCCTCCGGGCGGCCGGGCTTGGTGGAGGGATTCCATCCATAAATATCGAAATGCGCCCAGGCGCGAGCGCCTTCCACAAAGCGACGCAGGAACAGAGCCGCCGTGATCGAACCGGCAAAGGGGCCGGAGGAGACATTGTTGAAATCGGCCACTTTACTGTCGAGCATCGAATCATAGGCCTCCCATAAGGGCAGGCGCCAAACCGGATCATGGGCACGCGCACCAGCATCGGCAATGGATTGGGCAAGCGCCTCGTCATTGACATAGAAGGGCGGCAGATCGGGGCCGAGCGCCACACGAGCGGCGCCCGTCAGCGTGGCAAAATCGAACATGAGTTCGGGCTTTTCCTCCGCCGCCAGACTCAGGGCATCGGCCAGAATCAGCCGACCTTCAGCATCCGTATTGCCGATCTCGACATGAAAACCCTTGCGGCTGGGATAGACATCTCCCGGTCGAAAAGAATCCGCAGACACGGCATTTTCGACAATCGGCAAAAGCACGCGCAGGCGCAATGCAAGGCCCGCATCCATGATCATATGCGCCAAGGCCAAAGCAGTGGCCGCACCGGCCATGTCTTTCTTCATCAAGAGCATGGCGCTGGAGGGCTTGATATCGAGCCCGCCCGTATCGAAACAGACGCCTTTGCCGACCAATGTCACTTTCGGTGCATCTTCCTTGCCGAAGGTGAAATCGACGAGGCGTGGGGGCTCAGCCGCCGCGCGTCCGACCGCATGAATGAGCGGAAAATTCTCGCGCAGCAAATCATCGCCCGAGATGACGCGCAGATTGGCGCCATGCCGATTGGCAAGGTCGCGCGCTGCCTGTTCGAGCGCCTCCGGACCCATATCATTGGCGGGCGTATTGACGAGATTGCGCGCCAAAGCAACGCCCTCCGCCATGCGCTGGACACGCGCCAGATCGACGCCCTGCGGGCAGACAAGGCGCGGCTGTTCGCCAGAGGCCTTGCGATAGCGGGAAAAACGATAGGCCGAAAGACACCAGGACATGGCCGCATGTTCGGCTCCCGACAAATCGCCCAACCCTTCCGGCATGAAAGAATAGAGCCCGGCCGGCAAAAGCGTCGCCAGCCTGCCCGGCGCAAAGGAATCGAAACGCGCCCCACCCGCGGGCTCAATGCCAAACAGCACAAGCGCCAGAGCGCCCGTCGCATCGGGCAGGAGACAGAGGCGCCCGGGCTTGGGCTCAAAACCCTGCGCAGCGGAAAAAGCCTTGGCAAGCGGCGAGAGTTGCGCCTGGCGCAAATCCCAGTCGGCTGCGCTCACCAGCATGATCGGGACAGATTTTTCATCGGCGCGCGCATGGGTGAGCAACATGACCATCTTTCCTCGCTGGACTCTGCTTCCGTATCTTAAGAATTCATTAGGGTTAATTTTTTATTGTCACGCTTGTTTATTGCATTGCGACGAGACCTTTTCATGACCCAGACCGCACGCATTTTCGTGCCGCGCATTCGATCCGGCCTCCCGCTCATCCTTTGTCTCGCATTGGCGATGGGCGGTTGCAAGACAATGGATGGAATCGGCAGTTTTTCCGCACGCGACAGTGCTGCCCTGAAGGGCGATGACAATAGCCTGCGCCAGCATGCCGAGAGCCTCGGTCGCAGATATGACCGTAATCCGGCAGATCGCGAAACAGTGTTGGCCTATGCCGGCATTCTGCGCCGGCTGGGCCAGATGGAGCAAGCCGCTGCCGTCCTGCAAAAAGAAGCGGCGCGCAAACCCGACGACCTCGAAATTCTCGGCGCTTTCGGCAAGGCCCTGGCCGACGCCGGTCGCCTGACGGAAGCCGCCGCCGTGCTGGCGCGCGCACATACGCCGGAACGGCCGAATTGGTCGGTTCTCTCAGCTCAAGGATCTGTCGCCGATCGCATGGGCAACCATGCGGCTGCACAGGGATATTATGAGGCCGCCCTCAAAATCGTCCCCAACGAATCCTCGATTCTTTCAAATCTCGGCCTGTCCTATGCGCTGTCGAAAGATATTGCGCGCGCCGAGGAAACATTGCGCCTTGCTGTTGCACAGCCCGATGCCGATGAGCGCGTCCGGCAGAATTACGCGCTGGTTCTGGCTTTGCGCGGCGATTTCAAAAAGGCCGAATCCATTGGACGCAAAGACGCGCCGCCCGAACGTGTCGCTGCCAATATCACATCGGTCAGGCAGAGCATGGCCGAACCCGATCGCTGGAGCGATTTGCGCCGGCTCGACCAAAAAAGCGCAACGGCAGGCCTGCAGTAAAAGCTCAAAACGTCTTGACCACATGCGAAATGGCGGGACCCAGAATGACGACAAACAGGACCGGCAGGAAGAAAATGATCATCGGCACAGTCAGTTTCGGCGGCAGGGATGCAGCCTTGCGCTCGGCTTCCGACATGCGCAATTCGCGACTTTCCTGAGCAACAGAACGCAGAGCGGCAGCCAAGGGCGTGCCGTATTTTTCGGCCTGATTCAAAACAGTCACGATCTGACGGATGGAATCGACATCGGCGCGACGAGCAAGATTTTCATAAGCCTGGCGACGGTCAGGCAGAAAAGACAATTCGGCTGTTGTCAAAGTCAGCTCTTCAGCCAAAGCAACGGATTGGCGGCCAATTTCGTCAGCCACGCGCCGGAATGCATGTTCAATGGAAATGCCAGCCTCGACGCAGATGAGAAGAAGATCGAGCGCATCGGGAAAAGCCTTGCGGATCGACAGGCGTCTTTGCTTTGAAAGATTATCGAGATAAATCTCCGGCAATTTAATGCCAATATAGACAAGCGCGATCAAGCCGGCGAAACGAAACATGCCCGAATAGCCCAGATCATCGATAAAGAAGAGATAGAATGTCCCGATGATCAGAAGCCCGAGCGGAACGACCGCGCGGAAAAACACAAAAGCAGTTTCAGCTGCACGGCCACGAAACCCGGCAGCAGCCAATTGCGCGGCTGCATCTTCAATATTCAACCATTCAGACAGCCGGAGCTTTTCGACAATTTCTTTGACAAAAGGCTTTTGCTCAAGACGCAAACTGGCTTTGGCTGTCTTGGCCAGCCTCTCGCGCTCGCGCATGCGTATCCGCTCGCGCTCGATGGCGACTGCTTTCATGCGCCGTTGCAAACCATTGGGCGCAACATAGGGCAATGCAAGGGTCAGAACGGTGGCCATGGCACTGATTGCTGCCAGCAGCGGCACGAGAAAATTGGGATCGCTTAACCGAAGCATCAGATCGCGCATGACGCCTCACACATCGAAAGAGATCATGCGGCGCATGACCAATATGCCAATGCCCATCCAGATGGCGCAAAGCGCCAGCATGACACGGCCCTCCAGCGTGAGCCAAAGCATGTCCATATAGCCGGGGCTGGTGAATTGAACGAGGCCGCCAACAAGAAATGGCAAAGATCCAATAATGCCTGCCGAGGCTTTTGCCTCCGACGACATGGAGCGTATTTTCTGTGCCAGGCGTTTCCGATCGCGCAGAACGCGGGAAAGATTGCCGAGACCCTCCGCCAAATTGCCGCCGGACTTCTGCTGAATGCCGATCAAGATCGAAAAGAATCGTGCCTCGGAGATCGGCACGCGATCGGACAGACGGTCGACCGCTTCTGTCAACGTCATGCCGACAGCCTGCGATTCAATGACAAGGAGAAATTCCGAGCGGATAGGCTCCTGCATTTCCGCAGCCACAACGCGCAGCGAATCGATCAGCGGCAGGCCTGCTCTCACGCCGCGAATAATCACATCGATGGCATCGGGAAACTTCTGGACAAAAAACTTGAGCCGCCGGTTACGCAAATAAATCAGAAGCCAACGCGGAATTCCCACCGCACCGACAAAGAAAATCGCGCCATGAACAAGGCGATCTTCAACAAAGATAAAGGCTATCAGCATCGCCAGAAGACCAAAGGCAAGCGACGCCAAATAGAATTTCACTTTCGATATGCGCAGCCCCGCCTGCATCAGCCGCTGTTCCATGCTGATGCTGCGATCGGATCGACCGCGGCGCTCAAGATCTTTCAGGCTCT
>CANHAW010000039.1 GCA_947458675.1 Beijerinckiaceae bacterium | reverse complement strand
CATCACGGTGGTGGGCGTTGAATATCTGATCAATCTCGGCGGTCTCGGCCAGCTCATCAATGAGCTTGCCGAGCGTTACGATCTGCCGGGCACTTATGCGGCGATCTGTTTCGTTATCGGCCTGTCGGTTTTCTTTTTCGTCGTTCTGGAGCGCATCGAGAAATGGCTGCAACCAGCGAGATGAGGGCGCCGCGCCGCAAAGCGGTTGCGCCGACTTTCAGCGGCAGCGCATCGGCGCGCGACGCCTTGTTGTTGCGCATTGGCGTGGCAATTGTTTTTCTGGCCTGCTGGGAAGCCTTGTCGCGCTCGGGCCTGTTTTACGGCGAGGTCATTCCCTCGCTCATGGCGATTGGCCGCTCACTGCTGAAACTGCTTTCCGATCCGGTCTTTTATCGCAATCTGCAAGTCACCGCTTTCGAGACTGCGGCCTCGCTGGCGATCGGTGCCGGCATTGGCATTGCGGTCGGCATTGTTCTGGGCGCCAATCGTTTCCTGATGCGCGCTTTCGAGCCCTATATTTATTATCTCTCGCCAACGCCGCGCATCATTCTCTTTCCGGTCATGATCATGATATTCGGCGTCGGTCTGGCCTCGAAAATTGCGCTGGGCGCACTCTCGGCTTTCTTTGCCGTGGCTTTGTCGACGGCGGCGGGCATGCGCCAGATCGATCAGGTTTTGATCCGCGTCGGGCGCTCATTTCGCGCCAGCGGCTGGCAGATGGCCATGAAAATCTATCTGCCCGCCATGCGCGTGCCGATCCTCAATGGCATACGTCTGGGCATGGGCACGGCCATTATCACCGTGCTGCTGGCCGAGACGAAATTGTCCAATCAGGGTCTCGGCTACATGATCATGCAGATCTACATGCGCTTCGACATGCCGGGCCTTTATGCGCTGCTGATCGTGATCTTCGCGCTGGCCGGCCTGTGCAATACGATCATCGGGCGTCTGGCGCGCGATCAGGTCTAGCGCGCGCCAAGAACAGGATCACGCCTCGCCGAGCGCTGCGAGATAGAGATCGAGGATTTCTTCCTCCTCGCGGCGCTTGTCGCGATCCATGCGGCGCAGCGAAATGATCTTGCGCATGACCTTCACGTCATAGCCGGTGCCCTTGGCCTCGGCATAGACTTCCTTGATATCGTCGGCGATGGCGCGCTTTTCTTCCTCGAGCCGCTCGATGCGCTCGATAAACGCGCGCAAATGCCCTGAATCGACCGAATTCGTGCTCATTTCGCGCCCTGTCCTATGGTGCGGGGGCGATCTGCGTCCCCAATCGAAGAGCGCGATGGATGCGATGCGGGCTGTCCTGCGTCAAGGCTATGGTCCGGGAAATCCCCGCTTTCCTGCCTCAGTGCTGGCCTTTTGCCGCGGGAGAATTGGCAAAAGCGGCTTTCTGCTCGGGGGTCGCCTCGGTCTGGTATTTGGCGCGCCATTCCTCGAAGGGCATGCCATAGACATGTTCGCGCGCCTGATCCTTGGTGAGAGCAAGGCCGCGCTCGTCGGCTGCATCCTTCATCCAGTTCGAAAGGCAATTGCGGCAGAAGCCGGCGAGATTCATCATGTCGATATTCTGAACATCCGTACGGTTGCGCAGATGCGACATGAGGCGGCGGAAAGCGGCGGCTTCGAGTTCGGTCTGTGTCTTGTCGTCGAATGTCATGTCATTTTCTCCCTCAAAGCGGCCAGCTGGGCCGGCGTTGCCGCACGGCTCGGATAATGGCGTATGTCATGTATGTCTGGTGCAGCCAGGCAGTCCACAAGAAGCGGCGCCAGGCGATTGGCCCATTCTTCGACACCCGGTTGCGTCGCAATCAGATCCTGCCGCACTTCGATCAGCACATGGGCCAGACCCGGCAATGTGCCGTGGTCGAACATTGTGTCGCCGCGCAGCGCCCCATCATAGGGCTCATTGTCGACGATCACGAGATGGCGTTCAGCGCGCAGACTGGCCAGCAGCGGGCGCGCGAGCCGGTCGTCGCAATCCCATAAAAGCCCCGCATGCCAGGGCCGCGGCCTGCCGCGCCAGACCGGCG
Source organism: Beijerinckiaceae bacterium (assembly GCA_947458675.1). Taxonomy (GTDB): domain Bacteria; phylum Pseudomonadota; class Alphaproteobacteria; order Rhizobiales; family Beijerinckiaceae; genus Terripilifer. The sequence continues at coordinate 8,516 of CANHAW010000039.1, read as the reverse complement.
TGTAGGAATGGATGGACACCAGCGCCGGTGGCCGCCCGGCGGCGCGCATTTTTTGCGACATGTCGGCAATGGCGTCGCGATAGGGCTGCCAATAGAGGCGCCGGCGGCGGGCAATTTCCGCATCGTCAATGCGGGCATTGCCGGGAATGAGGGCGCGGTCGGAAATCCGCATCACCAGCGTCGGGTCATCGGCGCCGCGATTGGGGTCGATCAGCAGGCGTGAAAAAGTCGTCATCAGCGCCGGGGCGCAAAGGCGCTGGGCGAGCGCATAGGTCAGCGCCGCCGCGCCAATGTCATAGGCAATGTGGCGGGTGAAATGATCGGCGGTAAGGCCAAGGTCGCCATATTCAGGCGGCAGGGCAGGCCGCGCATGGTCGCAAAGCAGCAGGATTCCGCAATTCAGAGCGCCATCGAGGCGCTCGAGCGGGTCGAACCGGCTGATGTCTTGGGCTGGGCCGTGCATTTGCCTGCTATCATAAAGGTCTGGCTTGGCGCTGGCCAGCATGGCATGTGCGCACGAGCCCGTGAGGCGGTAAGTGTCGGGCGGGGGCCTGACAGGATGGCCCGATCGTGATTCAACTGGCGGCAAGGCTGCTGCGCCTCCCCCGATTCGCAGGCAGTATCACACGGACGACATGTTTCCTTCGCAAATGCCTGCCAGACTCAACCTTCGAACGGCCCTCCTCGGCCTTGCGCTTTTGCTGCCCACGGCTGCGCAGGCAGACTTCCGCCTGTGCAACAATGCCTCAAGCCGCGTCAGCGTCGCCATAGCCTATACGGATGGCCAGACCTGGGTGACGGAGGGGTGGTGGAATCTGAAGCAGGGCGCTTGCGAGACCTTGCTGCGCGGCGCGCTCGCGGCCCAATATTATTACGTCTATGCGATGGACGAGCGCGGCGGCGAGTGGAAGGGCAAGGCCTATATGTGCACACGCGACCGCGAGTTCCGCATCGAGGGTCGCGAGAATTGCCTTGTTCGCGGCTACGACCGCACCGGTTTTTTCGAAATCGATACGGGCAAGGATGCACGCAACTGGACCGTCCAGCTCACCGATTCCAATCAGCCCGGCCAGCGTTGATGATGTTCAGAAAGGCACGCTCATGAGAAGGCTTCGTCGCGTCAAGATTCTCGCGACCCTCGGACCTGCCTCGCAGGACCGCGCCATCGTCAAGCGCCTGCTTGAGGCCGGCGTCGATGTCTTCCGCATCAACATGAGCCATACAAGCCACGAGATGTTGCACGAGCGGGTTGAGACGATCCGCGGGCTGGAAAAAGAATTCGGTCGCGCCATCGGCATTCTCGCCGATCTGCAGGGCCCGAAATTGCGCGTCGGGGCTTTTGCCGATGGTTCTGTGGAGCTGGTTGCAGGCGCCTCATTCACGCTCGATTCCAAAAATGAGCCGGGCGATGCGCATCGTGTGCATCTGCCCCATCCTGAAATTCTGCGGGCCTTGCGTCCGGGACATTCGATCCTCATCGACGATGGCAAGCTGCGCCTGCATGTGAAAGAAGCCAAGCACGATCGCGCTTTGGCGATTGTCGATGTCGGCGGGCGCATTTCCAATCGCAAGGGCGTCAGCCTGCCCGATACGGAAATCCCGGTTTCTGCAATGACGGAAAAAGATCGCGGCGATCTTGAAGCTGCTCTGCATGAAGGCGTCGACTGGATTGCCGTCTCATTCGTGCAGCGTGCTGACGATATTGCGGAAGTGAAGAAAATCGTTCGCGGTCGTGCCGGCGTGCTGGCGAAAATCGAAAAGCCGCAGGCCATTGCGCGGCTCGACGAGATTATGGAAATTTCCGATGCATTGATGGTGGCGCGCGGCGATCTCGGCGTTGAAATGCCGGTCGAAAAAGTGCCCGGTCTGCAAAAGCGCATCACGCGCGTGGCGCGCCGTCTCGGCAAGCCGGTTGTTGTTGCCACGCAAATGCTGGAAAGCATGATCACATCGCCCGTGCCCACGCGCGCTGAAGTTTCCGATGTTGCGACCGCTGTTTTCGAAGGCGCGGATGCCGTCATGCTTTCAGCCGAAAGTGCGGCCGGTCAATATCCTGTTGAAGCTGTTGCGATGATGAATCGCATTGCGGAAGAAGTGGAGACCGATCCGATCTTCCGCTCAGTCATCAACGCCCAGCGCGCTGCGCCTGAAGCAACAGGGGCCGATGCCATTGCAGTTGCTGCCCGCGATGTCGCTGAAACGCTCGATCTCAAGGCGGTGATTGCCTGGACGTCGTCCGGCTCGACGGCTTTGCGGATTGCGCGCGAGCGCCCGCAGCCGCCGGTTCTCGCGCTCACGCCGAGCCGTGCTACGGCGCGTCGCCTGACGCTTGTCTGGGGCGTTCACGCCATGCTGACGAAAGATGCCAGCGACATTGACGATATGGCGCGGCGCGCCTGCAAATTCTCCAATCGCGAAGGTTTTTCGCGCGAGGGAGATCGTGTGATCATTGTCGCCGGCGTGCCTTTTGGAACGCCGGGCGCGACCAATATGGTGCGGATCGCCTTTACAGGATCGGAAAAATAATCAGCCGCGACCGATGCGCGCCTGACCTTCGCGCGCAATCCGGTTGCCGGGATCGACGACAAGCGCGCGCTGATAGGATTCAGTCGCTTTCTGTCGATTGCCCTGTCGCTCATAGGCAAGGCCGAGGCTTGCCCATGCATCGCCATTGCGATTGTCGACATTCAGCGCCGCATTGAAATCCTCAATCGCCGCATCGTATTTCGCCACAACGATCAGGCTCGCGCCGCGCGCCTGATAGGGTGCGGCGGCAAATGGATCGCGATCGATGGCATTGTCGAAATCGGTGATGGCGCGGGCATGGTCGCCCTGGCGCTGCCAGATCAGGCCGCGCGCGTGAAAGGCCGGTGCGCTTTCGGGATTGATGCGGATCGCCTGATCGAGATCGGCCATGGCTTCGCCAAGATTGCCCTGTGCGCGCAGCAGATTGGCGCGGCCGAGATAGGCAGGCGCATGGCGCGGATTGACGCTGACGGCTGATGTGAAATCAGCCAGCGCGGCATCGTTGCGGCCCATTTGGCGATGCGCCAGCGCGCGGTTTGTATAAGCAGCCGCATTGCCGGGATCGACTTTGATGGCAGCGCTGAAATCGGCAATGGCTTCCTGAAAGCGGCCGATGCGGGCATAGGCGGCGCCGCGCGTATTATAGGGCTCGGGCGCATTCGGATTGCGGGTAACGACTTCGCTCAGCGAGGCAATATTGACCTGCGAGGCTTCGGTACGCTGTTCGGTCTCGGCAATGCCTGCCGAGCGGAATGTGCTGCCCGTCGTATTGCAGCCCGCTGCCAGAAGGGCGAGGCCCGCAGCCGTTGCGATTTTGCGCAGATGCGCGCGCGATAGGGAATGCGGAATGGCGTCAGCAATCATCTTCAAGCCCTGTGTCCTGCCGTCTGGCATTAGACGCACCCCGACAAGCTTGCGCAATATGGCGCAAATGCGGAGAGCGGCGTAGTGCCGGCAACTTTCGCCGCATTGAACAACAAGAGTTGTTAAAAAATCACGGCGCCCCCGGAGGTCCGGAGGCGCCGTCGATATGTCAGGCCGAAAAAAGCGAAGGGCCGCGATTAGCGCGGGGCGCCCATCACAGGCTTGGGCTTCATCGGCAGCAGGCCTTCGCGCTGCATTTTCTTGCGGGCGAGCTTGCGGGCGCGGCGAACAGCCTCAGCCTGCTCGCGGGCGCGCTTCTCGGAGGGCTTCTCGTAATGGCCGCGGAGCTTCATTTCGCGGAAGATACCCTCACGCTGCATCTTCTTCTTGAGCGCCTTGAGGGCCTGGTCGACGTTATTGTCGCGAACGAGAACTTGCACCAGCAGATCCTGTCTTGAGAGGCCTCGCCCGAAAGCGAGAACAGCCGAAATGGAAAAAGGATGCGCGGCGAGGACGCGGCGCATCTCAACGTGGGGCCGGAATTAGCAGAAGCCCGCGCCCCTGTCCAGCCGGGGCGGAGCGCCGGAGGGGCATTTTCGCACAGGCTGTCAGCCTTCCGGCAAAACCCGTGTCCAATGGCCCATTTTTCGGCCCGCCCTCGCCTCATGCTTGCCGTAGAGGTGAAGGGCCACGCCGGGTTCCCGCAGGAGCTCCGGCCAGGCATCGGCCTGCGCGCCGATCAGATTGCCCATTTCGATCCGGCCGTGGCGGCGCGGTGAGCCCAAAGGCCAGCCGCAAATGGCCCGCACATGCTGTTCGAATTGCGAGGTTGCCGCCCCATCGATGGTCCAATGGCCGGAATTATGGACGCGCGGGGCAATTTCATTGATGACGATCCGGTCGGAGCCATTTTCCTCGACCAGAAACATTTCCACCGTGATGACACCGACATAGTCCAGAGCCGCGGCAATTTTCCCCGTCGTCTCGATGGCCGCCGCCGCTGTCGTTTCGCTCACCTGCGCCGGCACGATGGTGCGCGAGAGAATATGATGCTCATGTTCGTTTTCGCAGACATCGAAAGCCGCGAAAGAGCCATCGACACCGCGGGCGCCGACAACGGAAATCTCACGTGCGAAGGACACAAAGCCCTCCAGCACACAGGGTTGTTCGCCCAATGATCTGAAGGCGGATGCGGCATCGTCGCCGGCGCGGATGATCGCCTGGCCCTTGCCGTCATAGCCAAAGCGGCGGGTCTTCAGGACTGCCGGACGCCCCAGCGTTTCGAGCGCGGCTTCCAGACTGGCGACATTGTCGACGCGGGCAAAAGGTGCGGTGGGAATGCCAAGGCCGTTGAGAAAGGTTTTTTCGTCCCAGCGATCCTGCGTGATGGCCAGCGCACGGGCGCCGGGTCGCACAGGGCGGCGCGCGGCCAGAAAACCAGCAGTGGGGGCCGGCACATTTTCGAATTCATAGGACACGACGCCCACTGAATCGGCAAAAGCGGCCAGAGCCTTCTCATCCTCATAGGCGGCCAGCGTAAAAGTGGCGCAAACGTCGAAAGCCGGGCCGGGATCGGGGCAATAAATATGGGTTTTCAGCCCGAGGCGGGCGGCGGCCATGGCGATCATCCGGCCGAGCTGGCCCGAGCCCAGAATGCCGATCGTGTCTCCGGGCTGCAGGGCCGGCTGGCTCATGTCGAGGGCGTCCCGGCTTCATCGACCGGGGTTTCGGCCACTGAGACGGTCTGATCGGCGCGGAATTTTTCCAGCCGGGCTGCCAGTGCCGGGTCGTGCAAGGCGAGAACGGCGGCGGCCAGCAGGGCCGCATTGGCCGCCCCGGCCTTGCCGATGGCCAGGGTGCCGACAGGAATGCCGGCCGGCATCTGGACGATGGAGAGAAGCGAATCCTGTCCCGACAGGGCCTTGGATTCGACCGGCACGCCAAAGACGGGCAGGGGGGTCATGGAGGCCGTCATGCCCGGCAGATGGGCGGCGCCGCCGGCACCGGCAATAATCACCTGAAAGCCAGCGGCTTTCGCGCCTTTGGCGAAAGCAACGAGCCGGTCGGGGGTGCGATGGGCCGAGACGATCTTTGCCTCATAGGCAATGCCGAGCCGGTCGAGCATGTCGGCTGCATGGCGCATGGTCGCCCAGTCGGACTGGCTGCCCATGATGATGGCGACTGGTGTGCTGGCCATTTGGCTCGGCTCCTTCGAAAAGAAGCGGCTTGAGATAGACGAAGCGGAGCGCAAGGGCAAGTTGAACCTGTATTTTCTCCGCTCCGGGGGGAGGGGAGCATCTCAGGCGATAATGTCGGGCGTCAGCAGATCGTCGAGAAAGGTGAGCCGGTCGCGGAGCACCAGTTTGCGCTTTTTCAGCCGCTGGATCTGCAATTGATCGCCTTTGCCGACTTCTTCGAGCGCATCGATGGCAGCATCGAGATCGCGATGTTCTTCGCGCAAACGGCTTGCCTCGGCCTCGAAAGCGGCGCGTTCCTCATCCGTCAACTTGTTGGCCATGCGCCGAAACTTCCAGCCGAACGTTGGGCCGAAGGCCCCTGCGTCAATTGCTGACCATCATGCGCTGTCCCTCGTGCTCAGGCAAGAGAAAGCGCTGGCTCTATGCCCTTGCGGCAATTGCTGCTCTGCCACATCGAACAAAAGCATTTTATCGAGCCTTGCCGATCTTTGGCCTTGCCAGTCTTTTGTTTCGTGCCAGACTTCGATCCACGTCAGCAATCTCGAAAGGATTTGCCCGATGTCGATGCAAAACCATCTCGCGGAACTCGAGCGGCGTCACCGTGTGCTCGAAAAAAAGATCGAGACGGAAAAGCTTCATCCTTCCGCAGACGATCTTCGTCTCGTTGAATTGAAGCGCCGTAAACTGGCGCTGAGAGACGAGATCGAGAAATTGCGGGCGCGCCATTTGAGGCCGCTCGTTCATTGATCTGATCTGTTGGCCTGTGATGGCGTGTTGCAATTCTGCGGGGCTCAGAAGCCGAGGCCGCGCGCACCGTCATGTATGAGTTTGAGGCCGAGCAGAAATGTGACGCTGGTGACGATCAGATAGAAGCGCGCCGCCGAGACCCGCTTCACCATCCATATGCCGAGCAGAGTGGCGACAATGGCGAGCGGAAGCAGCGTTGCCGAAGTGGTCAGATTGCCGCCCGAGACCTGCCCGAGCCAGATGAAGATGAGAAACTTGATCCAGTTGAGAATGAAAAACAAAGCCGTCGAACTTGCGGCATAAATGGCAGGCGGCAGGCGCAAGCCCACCGTATAGGCCTGAAAGGGCACGCCCCCGGCATTGGCGATAAAAGACGTAAAGCCGCAGATCGATCCCCAGAAGAGGCCGGGCAGCAGGCGCGCTTCTCCCGGCGCCTGGCCGGCAGGCTTGCGGTGCAGCCAGTGCTTCAGAACGAAAATGACCGCAATGGCGCCAACAATGGCCTGCACCATCGCATCTGAGACGCGGCTTGCCAGAAATGTGGCGATGATGGTGCCGATCAGCGCGCCGGGCAGGAAAAACATCAGCACGCGCCGGTTCCACATTTTGCGATAGGCAAAGAGCGAGACCACATCCTGCACCATGAGGATCGGCAGGATGATGGCTGCCGCCTGCAGCGGTGGGATGGTCAGCGCCATCAGCGGCAGGGCCGCCATGCCAAGCCCCGAAAAGCCGCCCTTGGAGAGGCCGAGCAGAACCACGGCCGGAAAGGCGACGAGGTAGAATGTCCAGTCGGTGATCATTGCGTGCTGAACATCCTGTGACTTGCGCCTTCCGGCTAGGTCTAAGAGCTAATGATGCGACCGTTGCCATGTTGTCCGGCCGGCCGCAAGAAGAGGGTCGTTTGGCGGGCCGTCATGGCCTGTATGTCGCCTCCGGGGAGGGATGAATGAGTTCTTACGCCGAAGTCTATGGCGCCTGGCAAAAAGACCCGGCCGCATTCTGGGCGGATGCAGCCAAGGCCATCGACTGGATCGAGCCGCCGCAGAAAATTTTCGATGCGACGCAGGGCCCCTATGGGCGCTGGTTCCCGGATGCGGTCTGCAACACCTGCCACAATGCCATCGATCGCCATGTGGCGGGCGGGCGCGCCGACCAGACGGCCATCATCTACGATTCCCCCGTTGCCCATTCCAAGCGCAAGATCACTTACGCGCAATTGCTCGATGAGGTGAGCGCGCTCGCCGCCGTGCTGCAGGATTTCGGCATTGAGAAAGGCGATCGCGTCATCGTCTACATGCCGATGATCCCCGAAGCTTTGACGGCCATGTATGCCTGCGCGCGCATCGGTGCGATTCATTCCGTCGTCTTCGGCGGATTTGCGGCCAAGGAACTGGCCACACGCATCGACGATGCAAAGCCCAAACTCGTGCTCACCGCCTCCTGCGGCATTGAGCCCGGCCGTGTGGTTGCCTACAAGCCCCTGCTCGATGAGGCGATCCGTCTGTCAACATCGCGGCCGCAAAATGTCATTGTCTTTGCGCGCGAACAGGCGAAAGCCGAAATGGTCGCAGGCCGCGATCACGATTGGACCTCGCTGGTTGAAGATGCAAAAGCCGCCGGCAAACGCGCCGCCTGCGTGCCGGTGAAAGCAACCGATCCGCTCTATATTCTCTACACGTCAGGCACGACGGGTATCCCGAAGGGCGTGGTGCGCGACAATGGCGGCCATATGGTGGCGCTCGCCTGGACGATGAAAAATCTCTACGGCGTCAATCCCGGAGAGGTTTTCTGGTCAGCGTCAGATGTCGGCTGGGTGGTGGGGCATTCCTATATTGTCTATGCGCCGCTGCTGCATGGCGCGACGACCATCGTCTATGAAGGCAAGCCGATCGGCACACCCGATGCAGGCGCCTTCTGGCGCGTCATCGAGGAATATGGCGCGGTTGCGCTTTTCACGGCACCGACGGCTTTTCGTGCGATCCGCAAGGAAGATCCGGACGCGAAATTCTTGACAAAATATTCGACCAAAACTTTGCGCACGCTTTTCCTCGCCGGCGAGCGCGCCGATCCCGATACGGTTGCCTGGGCAGAAAAAGTTTTGGGCGTTCCCGTCGTCGATCATTGGTGGCAGACGGAAACCGGCTGGGGCATTGTCGGCAATCCGGTGGGCCTTGGCCT
>CANHAW010000038.1 GCA_947458675.1 Beijerinckiaceae bacterium | reverse complement strand
TCATTCGACCGGCGTTTTCTCGAACGTTTCTGCCCCGCTTTCATGCACAAGCCATGGGCCTGTTCGATGTCACAAATCGATTGGAAGGGTGAGGGGTTTGAAGGACAGAAACTCGTCTGGCTGGCAGCGGGCGCGGGTTTCTTCTACGAAAAACACCGGGCCATTCACGATTGCCGCGCCGGAATTGAATTGCTGGCGAGGCCCTTGCCAAAAAGCGGGGAGCCCGGCTTGAGGCAATTGCTCGCTCGCGCCCGCACGCCGGAATGGCGCATTTTCGCAACCGGTGCACCTTATGACCTGAAAGATGTTTTGAAGGCTCGCGGCTACAGATGGAATGGCGACGCCAGCGGCGCACAGCGCGCATGGTTTATCGATATTGAAGATGCCAAGCGGGACGCAGAATGCCATTTCCTGCAAACGGAAATCTACCGCCGCGACGTCGATGTCCATTGCCTGCGCATAGACGCGTTCGACCGTTTCTCGGACCGCATCTGATCGGCAATTTCGGGTGACGCAAGGAATGGCTTGGTGGAGCTGAGCGGGATCGAACCGCTGACCTCGTCATTGCGAACGACGCGCTCTCCCAACTGAGCTACAGCCCCAAAGCCACGCGTGTGTACAGCGGGTGCCTGCGGCCTGTCAACGCAGGTGGGGGCTTCGCTGCCCAGCTCCACCAGCCTCGCTTGCAGCACCGACGCGGTCCAGCTAAACCGTGGAAAACCCGAGGGCCCCCATGGAAGCGATTGTCAGGCTGTTTCTGGTCATCCTGGACTTTTATGTCTGGATCCTCATTGCGTCGGCCATTTTGTCATGGCTCCTCGCATTCGATGTGATCAACATTCGCAATCGCTTGGTCAGATCTATCTGGGATGCGCTTCTGGCTTTGACCGAGCCGGTCCTGATGCCCATACGCCGGCGTCTGCCCTTTATGGGTGGGATGGACCTCTCCCCGATTGTCGTCATTTTCGCGATTTATTTTATTCAATTGGTCATCGGACTTTATATCCTGCCGGCGGTGCGCGGTTATTGAACCTGCCGCCGCCCTGGTCGGAACATCCCGCAGGCCTCATCGTTTTCGTCAGGCTGACGCCGCGCGCCAGCCGCGATGAAATTGAAGGGATTGGCCAATTGTCGGATGGATCGCAGGTCTTGCGCATACGCGTTCGCGCCGTGCCGGAAAAGGGCGAAGCCAATCGAGACTTGCTGGAAATTTTGGCGCGCGCAGCACAAATAGCGCCCTCCTGCGCGCGGATTGCGAATGGCGCGAGCTCAAGGCGCAAGACAATCATTCTGGAAGGCGACAGGGCAGCCATGCTTGGCGCTCTCAAAGCAAAGCTTGCTGCGAAGAGCTAAGATGCCTCCACGCGCCTGACGTCCTATTCAAGGGACATGAGACAGCGGAGACGGGCATGACGCATAGACCAGCGAAGACCAATCCGGGACATTATTTCGAAGATTTTCGCATCGGGCAGGTTCTGACGCATGCCACACCGCGCACCGTCACGACCGGCGACACCGCGCTTTACACCGCACTCACGGGCTCACGCTTTGCGCTGCAATCTTCCGACGAATTTGCGCGCGATCTCGGCCATCCAAGAAGCCCGATCGACGATCTGCTGACATTCCACATCGTTTTTGGAAAGACAGTGGCAGATATTTCACTCAATGCCGTTGCCAATCTGGGCTATGCGGGCTGCCGTTTTCTGGCGCCCGTCTATCCCGGCGACACGCTGATGGCCGAATCCGAAATTATCGGCCTCAAGGAAAATTCAAACGGACAAACAGGTGTCGTCTATGTCCGCTCGACCGGCACGAACCAGAATGGCGTGATCGTTCTCGACTACGTGCGCTGGGTCATGGTGCGCAAACGCGACGCTAAAGCGCCCGCTCCGCATGAAGTTCTTCCCTATCTTCCAAAAGCCCTGACACCTGACGAGATCGGTGAAGCCTGTCCGCGCACAGCGCGAGAAAATTTCGATTTCACAATGTCGGGCGCCCCCCATCGATTCGATGATTATGCAAAAGGCGAGCGCATCGACCATGTCGATGGCATGACTGTGGAGGAAGCCGAACATCAAATCGCGACGCGCCTCTATCAGAACACGGCCAAAGTCCATTTCAACCAATATGCAGAAGGACAGGGCCGTTTCGGGCGTCGCCTGATCTATGGCGGCCACGTCATTTCACTGGCGCGCGCCCTGAGCTTCAATGGTCTGGGCAATGGCTTTCATATTGCCGCCATCAATGCCGGCCGGCATGTCGCACCGCTCTTCGCCGGAATGACTGTTTTTGCATGGAGCGAGATTCTCGAGAGCGAACCCTTGCCGCGCCGCGATGATTTCGGCGCTTTGCGCATCCGCACCATCGCAACGAAGGACAGGCCTTGCGGCGACTTCCCCTTCAAGGAAGGCGAGAATTACGACCCTTCGGTCATCCTCGATCTCGATTATTGGGTGCTTGTGCCGCGCTGAATCAGGGTTTCGCGCGCTTCAGCAGGAAATCCCACATCATGCGCGCGCCATCCATATCCTGATTCTGCGCACCGACGGGCAAACCGCGGGACGAGGAGAGACGACGCCCCGGTATCGTATGGCCGCCACCCTCGACCTTGACCAATTCGACGGGCATTTTGCAGCCCGTGCCGCGCTCGATGGTGACGCGCGATCCATCGTTGCGGTCGCGATCGGTGAGTTTGTGACTGGTCTGGCCCGAGCATTGTGCAAATGTGCTGAACAGCGAAAGCGTGGCAGCCGTGGACAGAACATCGCGCGGGCCTTCGGGCATATTGGCTATGCCGCCTTGGAACGGCACCATTGGATCGGCCGTGCCATTCATCAACATGAAGGCGACAGGCTGCGCCGGTTTGCAATCGCCTGCCCATTCGGTCGGCATATTGGCAAGGAACGCGCCCACACCACCAAAAAGATCGCTGTTCTCGCAGGCAATCTTCATGGCGATCATCCCGCCGCCCGACACGCCTGCAATATAGATGCGACGTCGGCTCGTGACGCCCTGATCGATGAAGCGATTTGCAAGAGCTCGGAGAAAAGCAGCATCATTGGGGACGGGCTCGCCCGGCTTGGCGCGTCCCCAATATCCATCGGCTGCATCGGGATAAACGATAATCGCGCCCATATCGCGTGCGAAAGCATCGAGCCCGAGATTGCGTCTGGCGCGAAGGCCTGCGCCACTGCCTCCGGCACCGCCATGCAAAACCATGATGACGGGACGCTGGCGCTTCTTGAGGCGTTCAAATTCCACCAGAGTGGCGGTTCGCTTCACCCCGTCGATCGTGAGCGTAATCCGGCCATAGGCCGCCTGCGCCTCGCCGACCAGAGCAGCCATGGCGAATGACAGGCAGGCAGCGATGCCAAGGACCGCGCAGACGCGGATGAAAAAGCGCAACATGGGGCGATCTTGCGGGAAGGAGAGGCCGGGTGCAAGCAGCGCCATACGTCCACTTTGAGACAGAGGCAACAAATGACAGAATGGCCGAATGGGAGGAGCCAATGCAAAGCGTGACTGGGGCACCGAAAGTCTGGCGCGACTATGACCAAGCGGCACTGGATGCCGCCTATGACCAGGCCGTCTATGCGCCCAACCAGGATGCCATCAAGACGCGTCGCATGATGATGGCAGATCTCGCCTTGTCGCGTCTGGGATTGCCGGAGGTGATTTCCTATGGCGCGGGCACGAACGAGACTTTCGATCTCTACAGGGCGAAAGGCGACAGCAGGCCTTTGGTGATTTTCGTGCATGGCGGGGCCTGGCGAAACGGGCGCGCGCGCGATTTTGCATCGCTTGCCGAAATCTTCGTGGGGGCCGGCGTTCATTTTGCTGCGCTCGATTTCGACCTGATCGACGATTGTGGCGGCGATCTTTTTCCCATGGTCCATCAGGTGCGCCGCGCCACGGCACAGATTGCCACACGCGCGCGCGATTACGGCGCCGATCCGGCGCGCCTTTATCTCATCGGCCATTCATCGGGCGCGCATATGGCAGCTTGTATCGCGACGACCGATTGGGAAAAGGATTTCTCGATTCGCTCAAACCCGCTGGCCGGAGCACTTCTGTGTTCGGGAATGTATGATCTCGAGCCGGTGAGCCTCTCAAAACGCTCGCTCTATGTGAAGTTTACCCCCGACATGATCGAGAAACTGAGCGCGCAAAGACATTTGACGCGCATCAATTGCCCGCTCATTCTCGCGCATGGCACGCTGGAAACACCCGAATTCCAACGCCAGACGCGCGATTTTCACGCCGCGCTCATGGCCGCAAAAAAGCCGGCGCGACTGATTGTCGGCGCCGGCTATAATCATTTCGAGATTTTGGAAACGCTCGCCAATCCTTACGGATTTCTGGGCGCTGCCATGCTTGAACAGATCGGCAGCTGATCAGGCCTGGGCGGCCGGCTGGCAAACGATTCCATTTTCAGAAAGATGGCTGGCGAGTTCGCCCGCCTGGAACATTTCGCGGATGATATCGCAGCCGCCAACAAATTCGCCCTTCACATAGAGCTGGGGAATCGTCGGCCAGTTTGCATAATCCTTGATGCCCTGACGAATGTCTTCATCCTCGAGAACATTGATGCCCTTGTAGGGCACACCCAGATAATCGAGGATCTGCACGACCTGGCCCGAGAAACCGCACATGGGAAATTGGGGCGTGCCCTTCATGAAAAGCACAACGTCGGTACCGGTCACTTCCTGCCTGATCTTGTCCTGAATGTCGGCCATGGCTTTGTTCCTTTGAGCGGAGGTCAAGGTCCCGCTGATGTCGAATAATATAGGCGGTTTGTCGGGACGCGCCAGTCAGGCGGGCGCGCTTGTGGTCAATGCCAGCGCGTGAAGCTCGCCGCCCATACGGCCCTTCAGCGCCGCATAGACCATCTGATGCTGCTGCACACGGGTCTTGCCCTTGAAAGCGGAGGATACGACGGTCGCCGCATAATGATCGCCATCGCCCGCCAAATCTGTGATCTGCACGGCGGCATCCGGAAATGCCTCCTTGATCAAGGCTTCAATATCTTTTGCCTGCATGGCCATGGGTCAAACCGTCCTCAAGCTGCGGATGATGCGTCGCGGCCGGCCATATAATTTGGCAGCCAATCTTCATGCGAGCGGATGAGACGCTCGATTGCGACCGACTTTTCGCCGGGCAGATCAATTGTGTCGCCGCCTGTCGTGCCGACGATGGCCGCGGGCACGCCCGCCGCTTTCGCATCGGCAAGGATTTTCTGCGCTTCGTTTGCTGTGGCGGTCAGGAGATAGCGGGCCTGATCCTCGCCGAAGAGGATTGCATGGGGCGTCGCGCCGAGATCCATCGTCAGCTTCGCGCCGACCTTGCCCGCCATAGCCATTTCGGCAAAGGCGACAGCCAGACCGCCATCGGAGAGATCATGCGAGGCATCGACGCGCGAGCTTTCGATAAGCTTGCGCACGAAATCGCCATTGCGGCGCTCGGCCGCGAGATCGACGGGTGGCGGCGCACCTTCTTCACGGCCGCAGAGATCGCGCAGATAGACAGACTGGCCAAGCCAGCCCTTCGTCTCGCCGATCAGGATGATGCTCTGGCCTGCCTTTTTGAAGGCGACGGATGCAGACTTATTCACATCGGCGATCACGCCAACGCCGCCAATCGATGGCGTGGGAAGAATGCCGCGCCCCTGCGTCTCATTGTAGAGCGAGACATTGCCCGACACGATGGGGAAATCGAGCGCGCGTGCGGCTTCGCCAATGCCCTCAAGGCAGCCGACGAATTGGCCCATATATTCGGGCTTTTCGGGATTGCCGAAATTCAGATTGTCGGTGAGCGCCAGCGGCAGCGCGCCGCTCGCCGTAATATTGCGCCAGGCCTCCGCCACAGCCTGCTTGCCGCCCTCGACAGGATCGGCCTCGCAATAACGCTGCGTGACATCTGTTGTCAGGGCGAGGCCTTTCGGCCCATCGCCAATGCGGATCACGCCGGCATCGCCGCCGGGCTGCTGCACGCTATTGCCGAGGATGAGATGATCATATTGTTCCCAGACCCAGCGCTTGGAGCAGAGATCGGGCGTGCCAAGAAGATGCACGAGCGCATCGGCATTCGATTTGGGCGGCGTCACGGAAGACGCATCGATCACCGGCTTTTTCGGTGTCGGAACATGCGGACGATCGTAGAGCGGCGCTTCGTCGCCCAGTTCCATGATCGGCAGATCGGCTTCGATCTTGCCCTTGTGCTTGATGACGAAACGCTTCGTGTCCGTCGTCTTGCCGATGATCGCGAAATCGAGGCCCCATTTGATGAAGATCGCTTCGGCCTCGGCTTCCTTTGCAGGATCGAGCACCATGAGCATGCGCTCCTGGCTTTCCGACAACATCATCTCATAAGCGCTCATGCCTTCTTCGCGGCACGGGACTTTGTCGAGATCGAGCTCAATGCCGAGCCCGCCCTTCGCGCCCATTTCAACGGCAGACGAAGTGAGACCTGCAGCACCCATATCCTGAATGGCGATGACGCAGCCCTTGGCCATGATTTCGAGACAGGCTTCGAGCAGCAGCTTCTCCGAGAAGGGATCGCCAACCTGCACGGTCGGGCGCTTTTCTTCTGCATCGGCCTCGAAAGAAGCGGAGGCCATGGTCGCACCATGAATGCCATCGCGCCCCGTCTTGGAGCCGAGATAGACAATCGGGCGGCCGATGCCGGTCGCTTTCGCGTAGAAAATCTCATCCGATTTGGCGAGACCGACCGCCATGGCATTGACGAGAATATTGCCGTCATAACGCGTGTGAAAATTCACCGAGCCGCCGACCGTCGGCACGCCAAAAGAATTTCCATAGCCGCCAATGCCCGCAACAACGCCGGACACAAGATGGCGCGTCTTGGCATGTTCGGGCGCACCGAAGCGCAACAGGTTGAGGCAGGCAATGGGGCGCGCACCCATGGTGAAGACATCACGCAAAATGCCGCCGACACCTGTCGCCGCGCCCTGATAGGGCTCGATAAAAGATGGATGATTATGGCTTTCCATCTTGAAGACGCAGGCCTGTCCATCGCCAATATCGATGACGCCGGCATTTTCGCCCGGACCCTGAATGACCCATGGCGCTTTCGTCGGCAGTTTACGCAGATGCAGGCGCGAGGATTTATACGAGCAATGCTCGTTCCACATGGCCGAGAAAATACCGAGCTCGGTAAGCGTGGGCGCGCGGCCGATCAGCTTGAGAATGCGATCGTATTCATCGGGCTTGAGGCCGTGTTCGGCAACGAGTTGGGGAGTGATTTCCACGGACTGGCTCTGCAAGTGACGACCTCTGGTTGCTCAGGCTGCAATCAGGCTCTTGAACAGGCCCGCGCCATCGATGCCGCCAACAAGCGGATCGATCAGATTTTCTGGATGCGGCATCATGCCGAGCACATTCATTTTCTGCGAATAAATGCCGGCTATGCCATTGGTTGAGCCGTTCGGATTTGTCGCATCATTGACAAGACCGCTCTCGTCGCAATAGCGGAACGCCACGCGGCCATCGCCTTCGAGACGCTTGATTGTTTCTTCATCGGCTTCGTAATTGCCTTCGCCATGAGCAATAGCGACCTTGATCACTTGACCCTTGCTATAGGCGCGCGTGAATGCCGTGTCGGCGCGCTCGACGCGCAAATTCTGCATTTTGCAGATGAAGCGCAAATCGCGATTGCGCATCAGAACGCCAGGCAGCAGTCCGCCTTCGCAGAGAATCTGGAAACCGTTGCAAATGCCAAGGACGAGGCCGCCACGCGCAGCATGCGCACGCACCGCATCCATAATGGCCGCACGACCGGCAATGGCGCCGCAGCGCAGATAATCGCCATAAGAGAAGCCGCCGGGCAAAAGCACAAGGTCGGTTCCTGCAGGAAGTTCTGTCTCGGCATGCCAGATAATCTGCGGCTTCTTGCCCGTCGCCATTTCGAGCGCGCGCACCGCATCGCCTTCGCGATTGGAGCCGGGGAAAAGGACGACAACGGCTTTCATGGAGGCAGACCTTTGCGGATCAGACGATCTCGACGCGATAATTTTCAACGACCGTATTGGCGAGCAATTTCTCGCAGGCGGCCTTGAGCAGTGTCTCCGCCTGAGCGCGATCCTGCGTCGACAATTCAATATCGAAGACTTTGCCCTGGCGGACGCTGTCGACGCCCTCGATGCCGAACGACTTCAACGCGCCTTCAATGGCCTTGCCCTGTGGATCGAGAACGCCGTTCTTCAAAGTGACGGTGACGCGGGCCTTCATGCTCAAGCCTTCAGTTCGCAAGGACGAAAAGATCCGGGGGCCAAAGCCCACAGGAAGATTTATTGCACCAGCTTGGGACCGCCGGAACGCGGCGGCTCATTGTCCTGCATGATGCCCAGACGACGCGCGACTTCGCTATAAGCCTCCACGAGACCGCCCATGTCGCGACGGAAACGATCCTTGTCGAGTTTGTCGTTCGACTTGATGTCCCAGAGGCGGCAGGAGTCAGGCGAGATTTCATCGGCCACGACAATGCGCATCATGTCGCCTTCCCAAAGGCGACCGCATTCCATCTTGAAGTCGACAAGACGAATGCCGACGCCGAGGAAAAGCCCTGAGAGGAAATCGTTGACGCGAATGGCAAGCGCCATAATGTCGTCGATCTCTTGCGGATTGGCCCAGCCGAAAGCCGTAATGTGCTCTTCCGACACCATCGGGTCGTTGAGCGCATCGTTCTTGTAATAGAATTCGATGATCGAACGCGGCAGCTGCGTGCCTTCCTCGATGCCAAGACGCTGCGACAGCGAGCCGGCGGCGACATTGCGCACGACGACTTCCAGCGGAACGATCTCGACTTCGCGGATCAGCTGCTCGCGCATGTTGAGCCGCCGGATGAAATGCGTCGGCACACCAATGTCATTGAGGTGCTGGAAAACGAATTCCGAGATCCGGTTGTTCAGCACGCCCTTGCCGTCGATGACTTCATGCTTTTTGGCATTGAAGGCGGTGGCATCGTCCTTGAAGTGCTGGATGAGCGTTCCGGGCTCAGGGCCTTCATAAAGGACCTTGGCCTTGCCTTCGTAAATGCGACGGCGGCGGTTCATGGGGTTCAACCATAGCTTGAGGAAATCCATGGGACGGGCCGGGGCTGTTCTCTGGCTTGTGCTCTGCGCCTGACGAAGGGCAGAGCGAAGCCGGGCGAATACAAGGCCACGGTTCCTAGAGAGGCGTCCTAGACCGAACAGGCCCAGGAAACAACCCATGGCGCAAATTATCGCCTTTAGCGTCCCTGCACAATGATTCGGGTCAGCGGACGGGGCTTGCGGTGCCGTGCCTGTGAATAGCGCAGGGCAGGAACATCATGGGAATGTCACCATTCTCTTCCTACATGACATCCGGGCTCATCGAGAATTGGCCTTGGATTTGGGAGTGCAGAATGTCGGAAATGGACAAGCGCGGCGATTCTTTCGAAAAGAAATTCGCCCATGACGAGGAATTGCGGTTCAAGGCCGTTGCGCGTCGCAACAAGCTTCTGGGCCTCTGGGCGGCAGAAAAGCTGGGCAAAGCTGGCGCAGATGCCGAAGCCTATGCGCGCGAGGTGGTGAGCGCCGATTTTGAAGAAGCCGGCGACGAAGATGTGTTTCGCAAAATCCGGACAGATCTGGACGGCGCCGGCGTGAGCCAGTCCGATCATCAAATCCGTCGGACAATGGAAGAATTGCTCGTCAAGGCGGCGGAAGAGATCAAAGCCGGCCGCTAAGAAAGACTTTATTCAGCCTGAGCCCCGAATATGGCCCCCATGGGCGATACCGGGGCCAATCTTGCCTTTCCAGAAGCCGCCCCCGACCTTTCCGAGGCGGGGCGGCAATGGCTGTCCTATCTGGCAGCGCAGCGCCGCTTGTCGCCCAAAACGGTCGAGGCCTATCAGCGCGACCTGCGTCAATTCCTGTCCTTCCTGAAGGATCATTTTGGCGCCGCACCTGGGCTCAAGGCCTTTTCCGAGCTTCGGCCGGCCGATTTGCGTGCCTTTATGGCCCGGCGCCGCAGTGGCGGAATCGAGAGCCGTTCGCTGATGCGAAGCCTTGCCGCGCTGCGCTCCTTTGCTCGCCATTTGGAGCGGGCAGGCCAAGGCAAAGCCGCCGCTTTTGCCGCTGTCCGCAGCCCGAAAATCGGTCGCAGCCTGCCAAAACCCCTGCCCGCATCGACAGCCTGCGAAATGATCGGCATCGACGCCCGTGCCGGCGAGACCCATCCGCCATGGATTTTGGCGCGCGATGCAGCCGTGCTTGGCCTGCTCTATGGGGCAGGCTTGCGCATTTCCGAAGCGCTTGGAATCCAGCGGCGCGATGCCCCCTGCGAGGGCCGGGACAGTTTGACCGTCATCGGCAAGGGGTCGAAAACGAGGATGGTGCCGGTGATCGCCCCCATTTCGCGCGCGCTCGAGGCCTATCTGGAAATATGCCCTTATACGCTCAAGCCGGAAGGTCCGCTCTTTGTGGGAGCCAAAGGCGGACCGCTCTCGCCCCGGATCATCCAGCTTGCGGTCGAGCGCATGCGCGGCGCCTTCGGCCTGCCCGACAGCGCCACGCCTCATGCGCTTCGGCATT
>CANHAW010000037.1 GCA_947458675.1 Beijerinckiaceae bacterium | reverse complement strand
TCTGCAATTTGCCATTCATGCGCGTTTCAAGGAAGCCGAGATCGGCATTTCGCCGCCCGGCGCGCCGCCCGCGCCACCTGCCATCGTCAATATTGGCGGGCTTGAAAAGCTCGCTCCGCTGCTTGACCAAAACAAGAAATAAAGGCCCCGCAATGCTTATTCGTCCACTTGCCCTGATTTCTCTTTGTGCTGCTGCGCTCGCCGGCTGCTCCTCTGCACCGATCGGTTTTACAATGTCCGGCGAGCCCGGTTTTTATAAAAAACTGACCGCTGAAGCCGCAAAGGTCGATGAAGCTGCGGCGCGCGACATGATTTCCATTTACCGGACCAATCAGGGCCTGTCGGCACTCAAAATAGATCCGGCATTGATGCGCGCGGCACAGGAACAGGCTTTGGCCATGGCGCGCGCCGATCGCATGAGCCATGACATTGGCGGCTCGTTGATGTCGCGTCTCCACGGTCAGCTCGATCATACGCGCGGGGTCGAGAATATTTCGGCCGGCTATCACACGCTGGCCGAGGCCTTTTCGGGCTGGCGCGATTCGCCTGCTCACAACAAGAACATGCTCAATCCGCAGATGCGTCGCATGGGCATTGCCACAGCCTATGTGCCGCAATCGAAATACAAGGTCTATTGGGCGCTGATCCTGACCGATTGATCAGTTTTTGCGGGCAGCCTGAAGTCGGGCCACAAGCGGCAACAGCAAAAAGCGCGGCGCGATGCGGGCGAAAAATGCGCTTGCGCCGTTGAGAGGCCCTGGGAAAATCGTGCGCCGCCCCGCCATCATTCCGCGATAGCCGGCTTGCGCCACATCGCGCGCATTCATCGGGCGCAGCATTTTGAACAAGGTCGCATCGAGGCCCGCGCGCGCCTGAAAGCCGGTCTTTGTCGGTCCGGGGCAAAGCACGCTGACGCTCACGCCGGTTTCTTTCAATTCCTGCGCCAGTGCTTCGCCGAAGGAAAGAACATAGGATTTGGTGGCGTAATAGACGGCCATATGCGGGCCGGGCAGGAAGGCTGCGACGGAAGCCACTTGCAAAATACGCCCGCGCACCGACACGAGGTGAGGCAGAAGGCGCAAGGTCAGATCGGTGAGGACGCGAATATTGAGATCGATCATGCCGATCTGTTCTGCACGGTCGAGCCTGTGCGCGCTCCCATGCAGGCCATAGCCCGCATTATTGACCAGAATATCGATCTGGGCACCGGCAGCCTCCAGACTGGAGAGAAGAATGTCGACGGCCTGCGGCTGCAGGAGATCGCAGACAATCGTCAGCGGGCGAGGCGCACCCGATGCGGCGATTTCCTCGGCCAAGGCATCGAGCCGGTCCTGGCGCCGCGCGACCAGAGCCAGATCATGGCCAGCCGCTGCCATGATGCGGGCCAGTTCAGCCCCGATCCCTTCCGATGCGCCAGTGATGAGCGCCAGTCTGCGGCCGTCCGCCATTGCATGCTCCCTTGCCTGTTGCATGCAATCTAGGGCGTAAGCGCCAGATCGGCATCAGGGTGGCGGCAAAAGTCGGGTACAAGGCGACTGAAAACCATTTTTCGCTTGCATAACAATAGTTTGCACTGATAGCAGCCACGCTGGCGGCTCCGTTTCGCCCAGGCTGGACTTGCTTGTGGTCGGGGTCTTGTTTCTCTATTGTGGAGCCGTTTGCTGCAGTGCAGCAACCAATATTCGGCCGAGCTGTTGCGCGAGGCGAGGTGTTTGATGAGCCGTATCGGCAAGACGATCGAAGATCTGAACCGTTATCGTCGCCGGTGGCTGACACCCTTTGCGGGGGAGATGGAGCAATCTCCGGCGGATCTCGTCGAGATTGCTGATTTCGGTCATAACCCCGCCCGGCTGCGCCTCTTGGCTTTCGTGCCTGACGATCTGCCGCCCGAGCCCGCTCTGGTCGTGGCCCTGCATGGGTGCAACCAGACGGCTGCCGCCTATGGCATCGGCTCAGGCTGGTTGGCGCTGGCGGCGCGGGAGGGCTTCATTCTCTGCCTGCCCGAACAGCGGGGCGGCAATAATTCTCATCAATGTTTCAACTGGTTCAGCACACGCGACACGGCGCGCGGCAGCGGCGAGGCCGCCTCGATCCATGCCATGACGGAGCATTTGGCCCTGGTCCATGGCGTTGACCGTCAGCGGATTTTCGTCACCGGCCTGTCGGCTGGCGGCGCTATGGCGGTCAGCATGCTGGCCGCCTATCCCGATGTTTTTGCGGCCGGCGCGGCCATTGCGGGCCTTTCCTATCGCTGCGCCACTGGTGTGGGTGCGGCGCTTGAGGCCATGGCCCATGGCGACAAGCGCAGCGGCCTGCAGGCGGCGGATGCCGTGCGTGCAGCCTCCGACCATGCCGGGCCCTGGCCGCGGCTCTCCGTCTGGCACGGCACGCAGGATGAAACCGTCACACAGGACAATGCCCGCGCGCTCGTGCGCCAATGGCGACATTTGCATGGTTTCCGCGCCGCCCCCACGCGAGAGGAGTGCGTCAATGGACAGCGCCGTCGGGTCTGGAGCGATGCGGCAGGGCGGGATCTGATCGAGCTATATATTGTCGATGGGCTTGGCCATGGCGCGCCATTGGCGCAAAGCACCCTTGGCCTGCCCGGCCCCTTCCTGCTCGAGGCCGGTATTTCATCGACGCGGCGCATTGCGGAATTCTGGGGCCTGCTGCCGCCCCGACCATCATCCCTGCGCCGGCTGCTTGCCGGCGTTGCGCCCGCCTGAGAGAGGGACTGGAAAAAATGGCGCAGACGCCGACATAAGAGGCAGTCTCATGCAGGATCATTCCAGGATCATTCCATGTCCAACAAGCCGTTTGCCTTCACGCTTACCGATGCGCAATGGCGCCAGCGCCTGACGCCCGAGCAATATCATGTCATGCGCAATCACGGCACTGAGCGGCCGGGCTCCTGCGCCTTGCTGCATGAAAAACGCGCCGGCGTTTTTTCCTGTGCCGGTTGCGACCAGCCGCTCTTTGCCTCGAAGCTGAAATTTGAAAGCGGCACGGGCTGGCCGAGCTTTAACGATCCCATCCCCGACAGTGTCGAGATTGAAGTCGATCGCAGCTATGGAATGGTGCGCACGGAGGTGCATTGCTCCTCCTGCGGGAGCCATCTCGGTCACGTGTTCGAAGATGGCCCCCCGCCGACGGGCTTGCGCTATTGCATCAATGGGATTGCGCTGAATTTCAAACCCGATTGAGACTCACGCGCGCATGGGTGCGATGACTTCCGCACCGATGCGCTCGATGTTCTCCACATTGGGCAAGAGCTTCAGAAGAAGCAGTTCGATGCCCATGTCGTGGAAGCGCTGGCATTGACGACGGACATCTTCGGGGCGGCCCATGCAGCCGGCGCGCGTGGCTGGAATCATGCGCCGCTCGATCTTGCGCGTGTCGGGATCGGGATCGTATTTGAAAATCTCTGCGATCGTATGGTTGAAAGCCGTCTCGGCATCCTCGCCCAGCGCCAGAAATGGATTGAGCGCATAGCGCACTTTGCGGCCGGTGCGGGCGGTGCGCTTTTCCATATCGGCGATGGAAGCTTCCAGCGAGCGCATGACATCATCCGTCGATGTCGCCTCTTTCGGAAATTCTGCAAACCACCAGTCGCAATGTTCCGCAATGAAATCGCGACCGCGATCGCTGGTTGAGACAGAAAAGATTTCCGGTCCCTGCTGTGTGCGCGGCTTCAGCAGCAATTGGCCCTTTTCGACATTGTAATGATCGCCGTGCTTCGTATAGGTCTCGTTGCTCCACAGGCCACGCATGATGTCGATGAATTCGATCGTGCGGCGGTAGCGTTCCTCGCCTTGCAGAACCGTGCCGCCAAACATGACGAATTCTTCGTCGAACCAGCCGTTGACGATGTTGACCGCCATGCGGCCTTTGCAGATGCGGTCAAGCGAGGCGGCCATTTTTGCGATCAGCACAGGATCCCAAAGACCCGGATGGACGGCAACGAGCGCGCGCATTCTTTCATAGCGCGGTGCAATGGCGCTGGCATTCACCCATGCTGCCATATCGTGACCAAGATGCCGCTCGGCAAAGAGCGTCAGATCGAAACCGACCCTGTCGGCGGCCAGCAGCAAATCGATCCCCAGATCATATTGCGCATCGCGACGGCCTTCGGGCAAAGGCTTGAGCGATTCCTCGACAGCCTGCGCAATTTGCGGCGAGCCGACTGCGGCCATGGGAATGGGCGCATAAAGCCCAAATTGCAGTGTCATTTTCTTCTTCCCTTCTTTTCTTGTCCTGCGGCCGGCCTTGCCGAGCCTGCCGCCGCGCGAACGCGGCGGCTTTTCATGTGCAAAGAGCTTAGCGCCCGAGCAGCGACTTCACCCGGTTGATGACTTCGGGCGGTGCTTTCGACGCTGTGCGCAAGACGCCTTCGGCCTCTTCGCCCGTCACAAGGTCGATCTCGAGCTTGCTCTTCTCGGCCTCTTTCAGGAATTCCGGATCCTTCATCGTTGCGATGAAAGCGTCGCGCAGAGCTTTGGCGCGATCTGCTGGAATATCGGGTGGCGCGAGGAAAGGGCGACCGAGAATTTCACGGGCAAGCAAGAATTCAAGCGACCTGGAGTCGAGGTCGTTCTGCGCAAATTGCCGGATCGAGGGTACGTCAGGGGCTTCCGGCAGCGGTTTCACGCCCGTGTGGAAGAGGAGATTGATCTTCTTGTCGCGAAGCCAATGCGGCTGGGCGGTGATGATCGAGCCCCAGGACCAATAGCCGATTCCGTCCAGCTCGCCACGTTCCATGGCAAGTGCTGCCTGCACCGTATTCGGATAGCCGTTGATGATCCTGAATTTGGTGCCCGCCAGCGAATTGAAGGCAAGCGGCATGATTTCGGAATCGGCGCCCGCACCCGTGCCGGGGCTGAGCAGCTCGATCTTCTGGAGGTCTTGCAGCGTCTTCACTTTCGATGTGTGCCAGGAAATGGCCAGGCTGACATCGCGGTTCATACTGCCCAGCCACAGGAAACGCAGCGGATCGAAGCGGAATTCAGGCTTGCCCAGAAAGACCTCGAAGGGCAGGCCGCGGCCGATGGTGCCAATCACGGAACCGTCTTTGGGCGCGATATTATAGAGATAATCCGTGGCCTTCAGCCCGCCTGCACCCGGCATGTTCTGGGTGATGAAATTGGGCTTGCCGGGAATATGGCGGTCCATATGGCGCACCAGCGCGCGCGCATAAATGTCATAGGTTGATCCCGGCGGCGAATAGACGATCATCGTCATCTGCCGGCCCTTGTAAAAGGCCTCTACGGAGGCTTGCGCCTGCGCTTCGCCCGTGGGCAGTGCCATTGCGGCGGCGGCCCCGAATATGCCGAGCAGCGCCCGGCGCCACATGCGTCCCTTACCCATCTGTTTTCCTCCCGGCCGCCTCGCGGCTCGATCTTCTGGCCGCCCCGTCTGTTCGAAGCGTTGGGCGGATGGTCGCAGAATGGCCGCATGCGGGCAAGCCGGTTCAGCTGCGACGCTTTTCATCTTCTTTGGCGGGTCTTGCAGGCGTATGGTCTGTTCGCTCATGCGAGACGAATCGAAATTCCCAGAGGCCGGGCTCACGGTCGACCCCAAACATGCCGCCCAGCCGCGGCGTGTGGCGGCTCGTTCGCTCAATCAGGTGGATTTCTGGCGCGGTTATGCGCTGATCGCGATCTTTATCAACCATGTGCCGGGCCTCTGGTACGAGCAATATACGCACCGCGCCTTCGGCCTCTCGGATTCGGCCGAGCTTTTTGTGTTTCTTGCGGGCTTTTCCTTGCGCTATCTGGCCGAGAGCAAAACCGAGGATCTGGTCGGGCCCCGGCTGTTCTACCGGCTTGAGGGGCGCGCCTTCACGCTCTACACCGCCCAGATCCTGATTGTTGCGCTGGCCCTTGCGATGATGGCGCTGGCGGCCTTGCTGCTCGATACGCCGCTCATTCTGCAATGGAACAATGCTGCGGCCTTTTTCGAAAGTCCGGTGACGACGCAAATCGGCATTGTCGCCCTCTCCCATCAAATGGGCTATTTCGACGTTCTGCCTTTATATGTTGTGCTGATGGCCATGGGGCCTGTCATTGTCGCCATCGGGCGCATTTCGCTCGGGCTGCTCCTGTTTGCTTCGGCGAGCCTTTGGGCGGTGACGCTTTATGGCGAATTCAACCTCCCGACATGGCCGGTTGAGGGCGTGTGGTTTTTCAATCCCTTTGCCTGGCAGTTCCAATTCGTGCTCGGTTATGTGCTGGCGCGACCGGCTGCCGATGCCATTGTCATTCGGCATCGCGGCAAGTTGCGCTTTGTCGGCGCGGCGATTGTGGGAACAGGCCTTTGGCTGGCCTATACGGCCTGGAATCCGAACCCGTTTGAATTGCCCGAGCCGCGCCTGTTCTTCATGAATGACAAGACCAATCTGTCGCCGCTGCGTATCCTTCATCTCCTTGGTCTTGTGGCGCTTTTCGTTGGCCTCTTCGATTTTGCCATGCGCGGGCGCGGCTTTGCTTTTTTCGCCGCGCCCTTATGCCTGCTCGGGCGAAACTCTCTGCATGTGTTTTGTGCTGGATCTTTGTTAAGTCTGGGCGGTCAATTGTTGCGTTTTGCTCTTC
Source organism: Beijerinckiaceae bacterium (assembly GCA_947458675.1). Taxonomy (GTDB): domain Bacteria; phylum Pseudomonadota; class Alphaproteobacteria; order Rhizobiales; family Beijerinckiaceae; genus Terripilifer. The sequence continues at coordinate 4,085 of CANHAW010000037.1, read as the reverse complement.
CAACGAGCCTTGCCATCGACACGCTGGTGCTGTTGATTGGTGCGGCTGTCATGCTGGCAGTGGCCTGGGGAAATGAATGGCGCATCAATTTCAAGCGCTGATCATCGGGCTCTGCGGGCTTTTGCTCGCGGGCGGCTTTGCTGCGGCACAGAATGGTGCAGTGCAGCAAAATGATTCCGCACCCGCACAATCTCTGCCGAACGTCGATCCGATTGTGCCGCCTTTGCCGCCGCAGGCCGCCGCTATGGCCCTGCAATGCACCGTTCCGCAATCGACCGTCGCCCGTCCGGCCCCGCTGCTCAATACGGCGACCCGTATTGAAGCCAACAAGAAAGTGCGGGTTCTGGCCATCGGCTCTTCGGCGACATGGACAAGCATGAAGACGTCGAACTATCCCTCACGGCTCGAAAAACTGCTTGAGGGTGTATGGCGCGGCATCGATGTCGAATTCGTCAATCGCGGCGTTTCAGGAGAAATAGCCTCGACCAGCGCGCGCCGCCTCATCAATGAAGCAGCGCTCGTGCGGCCTTCGCTGGTCCTTTGGCAATTGGGCACAAATGATGCGGTCTCGCGCGTGCCGCTGGCCGAATTCGAAAATGTTGTGCGCAGTACGGTGCGCATGCTGCAGAAACACCATATCGATGTGGTTCTTGTCGGCCTGCAATATACGCCCAAATATGCCCGTGATGAACATTGGTTTGCCGTTCGTGCCGCGCTCGATCGCATCGCCAATGAGGAAAATCTCCTCTATGTCCGGCGCGACCGGGCGATGGAATTCCTCGCGCAGACAAAAGCGGCTGCCGATGTTCCCCCGGACGATGAATTCAGCCTGAACGATCTTGGCTTCCCCTGCATGGCTGAACATATTGCGCAGGCGATGGTCGCCAATATTTTCCTGCGCCGCAGCGGCGATCGCCGCAATGTATCGCCCCCCGTTCGCTGAAAGCCTGCCTCGCATATTTGCGCTGGCTGACCTAAGAGCCTAATCTTCGCGGCGAATCCGGACCCGCACACATGAGGTCCGGCGCGGGAGGATGGATTTTGGGCGGTTTCCTCGCTTTATGCGCAGCGGCTACATTCGCCATGAACAATGCGATTGCACGCCGCGGTGTGCTCAGCGGATCCGTCATTCAGGCCATGGCCATTTCGGTCCCTTTCGGCGTGCCGCTTTTTCTCATCGCCGCCTGGATTTCCGGCGGCCTCAATCTCATTCCAACCTTCAGCCTGCCAGCGCTTGGCTTCATGGCGTCGGCCGGCGTCGTTCATTTTGTTGGCGGTCGTTACTGCAATTACCGTGCGGTCAAGGCCATCGGCGCCAATCTGGCCGGCCCGGTCATTGAAGGCAGCACGATTGTCGCACTGACTTTGGCTGTCTTGTTGCTTGGCGAGCAATTGACCGTGCTCAAAATCATCGGCGTCGCCTTGATCCTCGGCGGCCCGGCGCTCACTGTCGAACGCAAGCCCAAGCACCGTCCGGATCTGGCTTTCACACCGAGCTATTTCGAAGGCTATCTCTTTTCAGTCTTCGCGGCCTTCGCCTATGGGACGAGCCCCATTCTTGTCAGTTTTGCCATTTCCAAAGCAGGCCTGCCCGCCAGCATTGCTGCGGGGCTCATCTCCTATATTGCGGCAACAATTGCCATCATTCTTGTCATTGCTGTCTTCGGACAATTCAAACATGTGCGCGACATGACGCGCGAAACTGCAAAATGGTTCTGCTGGGCCGGGTTTTTCGTCGGCATTTCGCAAATGTTTCGCTATATGGCGCTGGCCCTTGCGCCTGTTTCCGTTGTGTCGCCGATTCAGCGCCTGTCGCTGATCTTCCGCTTTTTCATCGGTTACATCATGAACCGGCAATATGAGATTTTTTCCTCGCGCATCCTTGCAGCGACCATCGTCTCCCTGCTCGGTGCTATTTTTCTGTCTCTTTCTGTCGATGCCGTTCAGGAAATCATACCCCTCCCGCCAGCGCTTGAGCCCTGGCTGAACTGGAAATGGCCCTGAAGCGCGGAACATAAAAGCCTGAATTTTGACCCGACTTCAGGCCTATTCCTCGCGGAAGGAATGCGACATCGAATCGAGCAGCGGCTGCAGGAGATAGGCCAGCATGCTGCGTTCGCCGGTGACGATCGCCACTTCAACCGGCATGCCGGGATAGAGACGAACCTGAGGGACGCGCGCGAGTTCTTCACTCGTCACTTCGATCGTGGCCGTATAAAAAGACTCGCGCGTGCGCTCGTCTTGCATAATGTCAGCCGATACACGAACAACCGTGCCTTGCACCGAGGGCGTGCTGCGTTGCTTATAGGCAATGAAACGCACCGATGCCTGAAGGTCGGGTCTGACGACATCAATATCTGTGGGTTTCAATCTGGCCTCAATGAGAAGTTTCTCGCCCACAGGCACAATATCGATCAGCGCCCCGCCGGGAGCCACAATGGCACCGGGCGTAAACAAACGTATATTCATCGCCACGCCATCGACCGGCGCCGTGATTTCCCGGCGCTCATGTCGCGCAGATATTTTTTTCAAACCATCCTCGGTCTCCGCCTTTTTGGCTTGCACTTCCTGCATATCCTCGGCGATCTGTTTGCCATGCGCAGACAGGATGCTCATGATCTGAACGTCTGTTTCCGCAACCTGCTCCTGTAGCGAGGCAAGGCGGCCCGCAGTGTTTCCAATCTCGCCACGCATCGCCTCGATTTGCCTTTCAAGGCCAAGAACGCGCGGCTTCAGCCCATATCCTTTGGCAAGGAGAGAGCGGGCATCGAATAATTCCTCGTCCAGCAGCGTGCGTTGCGCTTCGAGCGCGGAAAGCTGCACACGTGTCGCATCAAGTTGCGCAACAAACTGATCCTTGCGCCGCTTCCAGATATCGATCTGCTTTTCGAGTGAATCTCTTTGTTCATCGAGAATCTGTTTTTGCGCAGACAGGGCCGATTTCAGACGCGCGCGTTCGGGCAGATCCGGAAAAGGAATTGTCTCGGCTCTGTCATTGCTGGCACGCAAGGCATTCAGCCGCCATTCGCGTGCAAGCAAGAGATCATATTGTCCCTGCAACGAATCGCGATCGGCATTTGTATCGACACTGTCGAGGCGGAACAAAACCTGCCCCCTGACGACACTCTGGCCCTCCCGGATGACAATGTCTCGTAAAATTCCTCCCTCAAGATTTTGTACAGTCTTGCGGTTTGTCTCGACTTTGATCGCGCCATTGCCCAGAGCCGCACTCGAAATGGGAGCCAGTGTCGCCCAGAGAAGAAAGCCGCCGAACAGCACGAAAAGGACAAAGCCACCCAGCCGAATCCAGGGTTCAACCTGTGGCCCACCAATTGCAGCTTGCCGCGATTGCGGCACCATGAGTGTGCCGTGCATCTTCTTGGCAAGACCATGCAGTTTTTCGAAATGTCCGATCATCATCTGCTTCATGGTCAGCTGGCTTTCGCAAAAGTTGGATCAGGCCGCTTCAGCTGCGCGAGAACCTCGTTTTTCAGGCCCGAAAGATGCAGTCGGCCTTCATCGAGAACCGCAATCCTGTCGACATGTCGCATCAATGAGGGGCGATGTGCGACGAGGATGATGGTTGTGCCCAGACCTTTCATCATCAAGATTGCCTCGTTGAGCGCCTGATCGCCTTGCGTGTCGAGATTGGAATCAGGCTCGTCGAGAACCAGCAGTTTTGGCTTGCCGAAAACGGCGCGTGCCAAGCCGATACGCTGGCGCTGTCCGCCTGAGAGATTGCTGCCGCCTGCAATAATCTGTGTGTCATATCCTTGCGGAAGCCGCAGGATCAGCTCATGCACACCAGAGATGCGCGCAGCCTCAAGGACTTTGGTTTGATCTGCATCATCCTGCATGCGCGCAATATTTTCACGGATCGTTCCGGGAAAAAGCTCAACTTCTTGCGGCAGGAAGCCGATATAGGGCCCGATCAGATTGCGGTCCTGGTTAAAAATATCCGCGCCATCGATGCGCACCGATCCACGATTGGGCCGTGCAAGACCAACGATGAGACGCGCCAATGTCGATTTGCCTGCGCCGGAGGGTCCGATAATGGCGAGGGCCTCGCCGGGCTGTGCTTCGAG
>CANHAW010000036.1 GCA_947458675.1 Beijerinckiaceae bacterium | reverse complement strand
TTACAAAGGCCGCAACATCGACCTGATCGTTGGCTACCCGCCCGGCGGCAGCAATAATCTCTATGCGCGCGTTCTGGCCAATCACATCGGAAAGTACATTCCCGGAAATCCTGGCGTGGTTGTGCGCAACATGCCGGGCGCCGGCAGCGTGACAGCGGCAGCGCATGTCTTCAGCCAAGCGCCGCGCGACGGGACCGTACTGGCGCTCGCCTCCCCCACATTGCCGCTGGAAGAGAGGCTCACAACCGGCGTGCAGCGTTTCAAATCGTCAGAGTTTTCCTGGGTCGGTCGCATCAACACGCTGGTGAATGTGATCTTCACCAGAAAAAATTCGATCCGTACTTTCGACGAGGCCTTTACGACGGCAGCACGCCTCTCCGCCACAGGCGCGGGTTCGGCCATTACCGTCTATCCCAATTCCACCAATGTTGTGCTCGGCACGAAATTCGATCTCGTGCGCGGCTATTCAGGCTCGGCTGAAGGCATGCTTGCTGTCGAGCGCGGCGAAGTGGATGGCCATTGCACCGGATGGGACACGCTCAAGACAAGCCACCCGGCGTGGATTGAAAACAAGAGCGTCAATATTCTCGCGCAATTTTCAGCAAAGCGGCATCCCGAGTTAAAAGATGTTCCGACCGTTCTCGATTATGCCAAGACAGAGCGCCAGAAGGCCCTGATGAGCGCAATCGTCAATGCAGCAGAGATCGGAACTGCCTTTTTCTCTACTCCCGGCATTCCCGCAGAACGGCTTGCTGTTTTGCGACAGGCCTTTTTGCGCTGCATGGAAGATCGCGATTTCCTGGCAGAAATCGTCAGCCTGAAAATCGGCCTCGATCCTCTGGCCGGCGAGCGCGTTTCTGAAATGGTAAGCGAGATCGGCAAAATACCCGATGCGCTCGTGCCTGAGCTGCAGCAGGCAAGCCTCATGACCCAGCCCAAATGACGAAGGAAAGAGCCCATGAACATTCAAAATAAAGCCAAGGAATTCATGACCACGTGGCACACGTCCGCGCGGTCCTATCTGCCGGCCTGGGCACAGCGCCAGAAATCCAGCCTGATGAATTCGGGCAAAAGCACGCGCGCCCTGCCGATGTTCCGCGCCTTCGATCTTCTTGCCAAGCCGAATGACCGGATCGAACTTCTCGTCAACAAAGATCACAAGATTGGCGTTGAAAGCGTTTGCGGCGCGCAACAGGAATTCATCCGCCATGTCGATTTCGACACGGTCTATGTGCAATTTGCGGGTGAGACGACGATCGAGACGGAATTTGCTGAATATAAAATGTCGCCCGGCGACATTATGCATGTTCCCGAAGGCATTGCCCATCGCTCCAGCGGCTCGGCAGACAGCCTGCGCTGGTTTGCTTATGTCAATGCGCCCTTCACCCATTTCATGACTGAAGAAGATCAGGTCTCGGAAACCAAATTCACCGTGCGCCGTATCGGTGGACCGGACTGGAAGATTCCGGCAGACCGCATGAATGCGCCGCGCGATCGCGTCATCGAGCGGATGATCTGCTGGGATGACAAGCCGACCGACGAGACCATTTTCGAACGCGACTATGCCGATCTTGTCCCTGCCGGCTCAACCAGCCCGCGCGAGGCGAAAAGCGGCATCACCAAATTGCGCGCCTTCGACCTGTTCAAGGAAATTGCCGGCACGAGCGGCGAACCCAAGCCCGTGATGCGCGGCAAGCATCTCGAGATCAAGGTCTATAATATTATTGGCGAACAATTCGCCTTCCATCGTGCCTTGCGCAGCGAAGAAGTGCGCATCCAGTTCCGCGGCAAGGCGCTCGACATGTCGGAAACAGGCAATGCCGATACGCGGCCTGGCACGGTGACGGTCATTCCGCGCGGCATTGGCCATAGCGTCATCACCGATCCGGTCGATTGCCCGGATTTTCTGCGCATGAATTTCTACAGCGAGCTGCCCTGGACTTATGCGCATGACGTCACCAAGCACCATTTCGAGAGCCATTTCGAAGTGGAGACGCATGTGATCAAGAAAGCGCCTTGGCGCGGCTGATACAAACTTCTGGAGCGCGGCACAGGCCGCGCTCCTGCACTGTGCGCGAGACATATCAAGCATGACAAAAACAATGCGCCTTCCGCGCCCAATTGGCGCCAGCGGCATAGATACTTTTCCGATCTGTCCCGGCTGCGCGTCTCTGTCTGGCTCATATGGCCCTGCAGATGAAGACAATGGCCTGCGCGTGCTGCATGAAGCGCGCGGGCGCGGCGTGACCATGTTCGATTCATCGGACAAATACGGCAATGGCCATAATGAGGAATTGCTCGCCAAAGCCTTTGCTTCCATGCGCCAATCGATTCTTATTGCCTCGAAATTCGGCAATATGGCGGGCAAGGACGGCAAGATAGCCGACAACCGCCCGGAAACAGTTCAATCGTCATGCGAGGCCTCTCTGCGCCGACTGAAGACAGAGACGATCGATCTCTATTACATTCATCGCATTGATCCCTCCGTCCCGATCGAAGACACAATCGGCGCCATGTCGCGACTTGTCGAACAAGGCAAGGTCCGCGCGCTGGGGATTTGCGAAGTCAATCCGAACACTTTGCGGCGCGCCCACAAAGTCCATCCGATTGCCGCTATCCAGAGCGAATATTCGATCCTCTACCGCCAGGAAGCAGAAGAAGTTCTTGAGACGACACGCGAGCTGGGCATCGCCTTTGTCGCTTATGCACCGCTGGGAAGAGGATTGCTCACCGGAGCCGTGCAGCCAGGCTCTTTGTCTGAAAAGGATGAGCGCCTGCGTCACCCGCGTTTCTCGGCGGATAATCTGCCGAAAAATCTCGCGCTGGTCGGCGTGATTGAAGAAATTGCAAAACAGCGTGGCTGCACGGCGGGACAAATCTCGCTTGCATGGCTGCTGGCCCAAGGCGAAGACATTATTCCGATCCCCGGCACAAAAACGATGAGCCGTCTGATTGAAAATATCGATGCTGCTTCGATCATATTGTCTGACGATGAGATTGGCTTTATTGCCAAAGCCATCCCGCCAGACGCAGCAGCAGGCCTGCGCTACCGGGCCGAACATATGAAAAACATGTATCTTTGAGGGACAAACGCATGGCCGAGCAGGATATTACTTTTACTTCCGACGGGTTGCAGCTGACCGGCACGGTGAGCACGCCTGAGGGTCTTGCATCAAGCGAGAAGCGTCCCGCTTTCATCGTCCTGCATGGTTTCGGCTCAACACGACATGCCGGCAATGTCACCACACCCTGCACCATGTTGAACAAACTGGGCTATGTCACCTTGCGCTTCGATTTCCGTGGCTGCGGCACGAGCCAAGGTGAGCAAGGCCGACTGATCTGTCTCGAGCAGGTCGAGGATACGAAAAATGCAGTGACGTTTTTGCAGTCCCATCCCAATGTTGATCCAAACCGCATCGCTGTGGCGGGCTCATCATTCGGCGCGGCAGTTGCAGTCTACACAGCCGGCACCGACAAGCGTGTGGCTGCCTGTATTTCTGCATCCGGCTGGGGCAATGGAGCGTTGAAATTCGAAGGCCAGCATGGCGACAATTACCCCCGCTTCGTCAAAATGCTCGAAGATGGGCGCGCCTATAAGGCCAAGCACGGCAAGTCGATGATTGTCTCACGCTATGACATCGTGCCCATTCCTGAAAAACTGCGCACCCATGTTTTGAAAGGATCGATCATGGACATGCCGGTCGATACGGCGCAGAGCATGTTCGATTTCACCGCTGAGAATGTGATTGCCGATATTGCGCCACGGCCGAGCCTTCTTCTGCATAGTGCAGTCGACAGCGTAACGCCCACCGAGCAGACGATCCGCATGTTCGAACGCTCCAAAGCACCTACCGAAATGCATCTTTTCTCCGGCACCGACCATTTCATGTTTGCCGAGAAAAACCAGCGCGTTCATGAAGTCGTCACGGCCTGGCTGCGGGACTTCTTCCCCGTCAGCGGCGATGCGCCGGGCCTCAAGGCGCTCGACGAACATCACTGATCGGCAGAACCCAGAAAAAGGCCCGCAAAAGCGGGCCTTTTTTATTTCCGGCGAATGATCGAGACCTGATAGTCGGATGCGCCATCATCGGTCTCGTAGCGGCATGTCAGCATAGGCGTCTGCAATTCACCGCGCGTCCCGCGATGGTCTGTGGCGACAAGCCAGGAACGTTCATCGCCCTGACAGGCGTAATTGAGCGCCTCGCGTAATTTGCGCGGCGGCGTGCCGGCGGGCACTTGCAGGCGCGTTGTATGAACGCGCTCCTCATGAAGATCGACAGCAGCCTTGTCAATTTTCAATCCATGAAAATCCGTATAAACGGCAAGGCCGCCTTCGTCTTTAAATGTCTCCCACAGACGCTTGGTGCCCGTCAGAGGATTGACCGCAGCCTCCAGCAGATTGACGCTGCGCGGAGCGCCACCGCCTGGCATGACAATGACAGATCCCGCGCCCCCACCATTCACAATGATCGTGCCGGGCGCCGCATTCATCGGCCTGTATGGCTGGCCTTCAGCCCCATCGCCACGCAACAGATCGCTCTGCATCTGGGCGCGCGGCGAGCCATCTGTTTCTGGCTTTTGCGCGAGTGCATTTGGCGCAGATGAAGCAGCCGGCGGACGAAAGCCCGCACCCTCTCCATTTGGCGGCAGGCCGAAACATTCACGCCGATAGGTCGAGATTGCATCGTCAGAGGGTGCAATGCCGAGCCCGATCAATTGCTCAAGATTGCGCCCATCGGGCTCAAGCTTGTCATTGATACAGGTTTTAATCTCCGGGCGAACGCTGGCCCAAGCCTGACGCGCCTCAATACGTTTCTGCGCGAGAAGCTGACGGTTGCGATCATCCGCCCGCTCGATCTCGCATTCGCGCTCCAGAATACGCTTTTGCCGAATCTCGCCAGGACCGCTGATGTCAGGCCCCGCCATCATCAAGGCGCGCGCACAGGCCGATTGCGCCTGCGCAAGGGAAGGCGCAAGTGCGGCCGCGAGGGCGACGACAGAAAACTGGAGAACACGTCTCATCATCTTGGATCCAAATTGGAATGCGAATCTAGCACTCCGCCCCGGCAACGCAAAGAAGCTCCGGGAAGACGATGAAAAGGCCATTGCTGGCAATGATTTCCGATGCGATCGCGGCCCTAGGCCCGCGCGAGCACCCGCATTTTTGCGGCCGCAAGATGAACCGCCTCGATGATTTCCGGATAGGCCGAGCAACGGCAGAGATTGCCAATGAGGTAATGGCGAATTTCCTCGTCGCTTGGATCAGGATGTTCGGAGAGCAATTTCTTCGTCATCAGGATGAAACCCGATGTACAGAAACCGCATTGAAACGCACCAGCCTCGATAAAGGCTTCCTGAACCGGATCAAGATTATTGCCATTTGCGAGGCCCTCGATGGTCTGCACATCTGCGCCATCGACAAACCAGGCGAGCATCAGACAGCCAGCAACGGCGCTCCCGTTGACGAGAACCGTGCAGCAGCCGCAAAGGCCCTGCCCGCAGCTTTCGCGCGCGCCTTTCAGGTCGAATTTGTTCTGCAACAATTCGACAAGCGTCTCCCCGCCCCGGACGATTGCCGTAGACTTCTCGCCGTTCAGGGTGAAATTGACGATGCGTTGATTGCTCATATCAATGCCCCCCCGCATTCTTGAGGGATTGGATTGCGCGGTAGACCGCCTCGGGCGTGACCGGCAAATCTGGAATATGCACGCCGATGGCATCGGCAATTGCATTTCCAATGGCGGGAGACAAAGCAATCGTTGTGCTCTCACCCGCACCCTTGGCGCCGAACGGACCGTCTTTCTGGTTCGAACGTGTTGCCTCGTTGATGAAAACCTTTGGCATGTCGAGCAGGCTCGGGATTTTGTAATCCGCCAGCGAGCCATTGGTGAGCTGGCCGTCGCGGAAAATCATATTTTCAATGGTGGTGAAGCCATATTGCATAATGCCCGCACCCGAGAGCTGCGCCTCAACAAGCTTGGGATTGATGGGCACACCGACATCGGCAATGTTGACGAGTTTGGTGACTTTGAACTCGCCCGTCTCCATATCGATCTCGACTTCTGCACTGCTTGCACCCACACCCCAAAAAGGTGTCGCCTTTCGCGTCTGCCCCGTCTCGGGATCGGGCTTTTGATAATCGGGCATAAAGCTGCCTGTGCCGATAATATTGCCGGCCTGCATGCCATATTTTTTGCGCAGCAATTCCGCAACCGGGAGATTGCTGCCAGGCGGCATATCAAGATCGCGCGCCAGCTCTTCGATTTTGTTTTTGGCATCCTCGGCTGCAAGGCGCACAGCCGTGCCCATATGATAAGTCGAGCGCGAACCAAGCGTGCCCATATCATAGGGCGTCACATCCGTATCGGGATGAATGACCTTGATCTTTTCAGGATCGAGATTGAGCACTTCGCCGACGATCTGCGCCATGACAGTGTCGGAGCCCTGCCCCATATCGACTGTGCTGATATAAAGCACGCAACTGCCATCGGCATAAACATTGACAATCGCGACCGATGTCGTCGGCGCAGTTATGCCCTTGAAGCCGATTGCAATGCCACGACCGCGACGAATATTCCCCGACACGCGCTCGAGCGGCGCGTTCCATCCGATCCGCTCAAGGGCCAAATCCATGGAGGCTTCAATATCGGCATCTTCCATCACGGTTCCGCCTGCCTGCGGACGGCCGTTGCGCAACATATTCATCCGGCGAAACGCAACAGGATCGAGATCCAATTCGCGCGCCATCATGTCCATGTGGCATTCATAGGCCCATGCCGTTTGCGGCGCGCCGAAACCGCGCAAAGCTCCGCAAGGCGGCCGATTTGTATAAACGGCAAAGGAATCGATCCAGACATTTTCAATGTCATAGGGACCGGCTGACGTGAACCCTGCCTTTTGCGTGACGCGCGGACCGATATCGGCATAAGCGCCGCCATTCCACCAGACTTCGCATTTACGCGCCGTAATCTTTCCCGCTTTTGTCACCGCACTTTTGATCCGAAATGTGCAGGGGTGACGCGTCACCATGAAGAATTGCTCCTCCATGGTGAGAGAAATTTTAACCGGACGCGCAACGAGCAGCGAGAGTGACGTCACAAGCGCTTCAAGCTTGATGTAAAGTTTACCGCCAAAGCCACCGCCGAGATGGGGAACTTTCACCCGCACACGATTTTCCGGCCATCCCAGAAGCCGTGCGATCTCGATGCGCACAAAAGATGGGCCCTGCGAGGCCGTATGGAGCGTTGCCTGCCCATTGGCGACATCGGCCACCGTGACAAAAGGCTCCATTGGCACATGCATGACCTGCTGTGTGCGAAATTCATGCTCGAAGACATGATCTGCGCTGGCAAAAGCAGCATCGACATTGCCGCGCCGCATTTTGTAATCGAGAGCAATATTGGTTCCGCGCCGACCTTTCAGATGCTGCAGGTCAGGGAAAGTCGCTGCAGGCTTTAATTCATCATGTACGAGATGGGGCGAGGACGCAGCCTCCAGCTCATCATAGACGGCTGGCAATTCCTCATATTCGGCTTCGATCAAGCCCAGAGCTTCCTCTGCGACCGCAGGATCGGATGCCAGAACCACGGCGACAGGCTCGCCTGCAAATCGCACCTTGCCATCGGCCAGTACCGGCTGATCGTGAAAAGCCGGCCCATAATAGGGATGGGGGATGACGGTGCGAATATCGTCAATCGTGACGACGCGATAAACGCCAGGCAAAGCGGCAGCGGCCGACGTATCCACCTTGCGAATTTTGGCATGCGGCATGGTGCTGCGGAAAATCTTTCCATAGAGCATGCCCGGCAATTTCAGATGATGGGTATATTCCGCACGACCCGTGACTTTGTCGCGCGATTCAAGGCGCGGAATAGAGCGGCCGATTTGCGAACCTGCTGTGATTGTCGCCATGTCTTTACTCGCTCAAGTCCTGTAGCGCGCGCGCCAGATGCACTTTCAGCAGATGGGCCTTGTAATCGGCAGATCCGCGACTGTCGGATTCGATATGAATATCGCCCGTCGCCTGCGCGGCATCTGCAATGCGACCGGGCGTGAGTTTCTGACCGCGCAATATGCTTTCGGCTGCCTCAAGGCGCAGAGGGCGGTCCGTGGCTGCACTCAAGACAATGCGCACATCGGTGCAGAGCTCAGCCTGCATCTGCAAACCAAGGGCAATGCCGACAGCTGGCCAGTCATGAGCGGAGCGCGTCGTGATTTTCACATAACGTCGCCGCCAGCCAGGCGACACAGGCACATGCACCTGCATGATGAGCTCGCCGGGCAGAAGATTGGTTTCATAATAACCGGCAAAGAAATCTGCGAGCGGCACTATGCGCTCGCCTGCCGGACCGATCGTGCGAATGGATGAATCAAGCGATAGCCAGACTGGCGGCAGATCGAGATGAGGATCTGCATGCGCGAGATTGCCACCGATTGTTGCAACATTGCGCACGCGCGGATTGGCCAGCGTCACCATTGTCTGTGTGATCACCGGCAAATGCTTGGCAATCGCATCGTGATGCTCAAGGGCTGCAAATGTCGTCATGGCGCCGATGGTGAAGGCCTTGCCATCGCTGGAAAGGTGAATGCCATGAAAGCGCGGATCGGCCTTGGCCAGGCTCACAAGCGCAGACGGCTTGAAAAGCCGCGCTTTCATCATCAGCATCAGAGCCGTGCCGCCGCCCATAGGGCGTGCGGTCGACTCATCGTCGCCAAGGAGGGCGAAGGCCTCCTCAAGACTTTGCGGCTCGTGAATATCAAGTCCGATCATGTTCAGCTCCGCAAGAGATCAAACGCGGAAACCGCCGCGTTTACGACCCTCGGACATATTGGCAAAAAGCTCATCCACCGTCAGCCGGCGCTTGATCATGCCTTGAGTATGAGAATAGCCGATCAGCGTGTCGAGCGTGTGGCGGTTGGCATCGCTCAGTCCATATTCCCACGGATCAGGCCCCAGCAATTTGCGCTGCTCTTCCCAGGCATGGCGATACCAGGCGAGCGGCACAATGCGCGGATTGAACATGCGCTTCATCGCAATGTCCTTGGCCTTGTTGAAAGCCTTGTAAAGGGTGATCGGAACCCAGGGATAGGCTTCGACGATTTCCTTTTTTATGCCCATGACATGCATGATCGGGAAAATGCGCGTTTTCTCATAATAACGCATTTCCTCCGCCTTATAATCATCGAACAGGCGCCCGACATTTGGGTGCTCATTGACATAAGGCTCAATCAGATCGGCATGGATGACAGCATCCAATTCGCCCGACACAAGCATGTCTTCGAGCGTCTGGTCATCGGCAAGGCGCGTGAGTTTCAGATCGGCTGGCGGATCGAAAGGCACGTCCTCATCGATTTCCGAGAACCAGTGAATCGATTTATGCGGCACGCCATATTCCTGCTCCAGAATACCGCGCATCCAGAGAATGGCGCTCACCTGATAGGATTTCACACCGACCTTGCGGCCGATCAGATCCTTCGGCTCGCGAATTCCCTTGTTCTTGTTGATGAAGACAAATTCGTGCCGGAAGCGGCGATGCAGAAACACCGGTATGCCCTCGACAGGATGGCCGGCATCCTTGGCCAGCAAAAACGAAGAGGCTGAACATTCAGCCACGTCAAATTCGCGATTCCGCAGAAAACGCCAATGACGCGTGCTGGAATCGATGTCGGTCAGAATCGTGAGATTGATTCCATCGGGTTTGACCGTTCCGTCCTTGAGCGGACGCACGATCTCGTAATTGCCACATGCGAGCGTGAGTTGAATGTCGGCCATAGTCTATTCCAATCTCTATGTTGATCTGCCTGTTTCGAATGAAGCCTCAGCTCAGAACTTGGGCAGATCATCCTTGAATTTCGCCATGATACGCGCGTCGAGTTCCTTCGAGGAACGCGCGACAATCGGGAATGTGTTGCGACGGCGGAAGGGCTTTGTCGCATCGACAATGATACGCCCGTTACGCCGATCGGTATCGCCATCGTAACACATGGGATCGAGAGCCGAGCTCCAACCACCTTCGATAATGTCAATGTCTTCGCGCGTATCGACGCGCGTCGACATGGCCCAGATGACTTCATCGATATTGGCCGGATTAATGTCCTGATCGACGACAATCGTCCAGCGGTTGCAATAAGCGCCTGCATGGCAATGAGACGCCACCATGCCGACCTGTTTGGAATGTCCGCCATAGAGCGTCTCGATAGCGATTGTCAGCCAGAAACGACTGCCGCCTGCCTCATGCGCCCACACGCCCTTGATGCCGGGAATACCGGCAGCTTCGAGCTGATTCCAGACAGCGCCGCAGCGATACGTGCCGAGATAGAATGTATTGTCGTTGGGCGGAACTGCAGGAATGGCGCCCAGCAGGATCGGATCGTTACGATGCATCATCGTTTCAATGCGGATAGCGGGCTCGGGCCTGCTGCCACCGGCATAATATCCGGTCCATTCGCCAAGCGGCCCTTCCTGAATCTCGTCATTAGGATGGATGTAACCCTCAAAAGCGATTTCAGCGCTCGCTGGCACTGGCAGGCCTGTCTTTGGCATGCGCAACACTTCGACCGCTTCACCGAAAATTCCGCCGGCCGCTTCGAACTCGCTCTTGCCGAAAGGAATCTCAAGCCCGGAGAGCATGAACATGGCAGGATGCATGCCGACCACCACGGCAACCGGGCAAGGCAGCCCGCGCTCATG
>CANHAW010000035.1 GCA_947458675.1 Beijerinckiaceae bacterium | reverse complement strand
AAGGAATTGGCGCAGCAGCCCTATATTGTCATGGAATATATCCAGGGCGAAAATCTGCTGAACATGCTCGATGAGGCGCCACTGCCACCGATGCGCGTGGCGCAGATCGGTGCGAAAATCGCTGCCGCTTTGGTCGATCTGCACCGCCAGAATGTGCTGCATCTCGATATCAAACCATCAAATATCATGATCCGTGAGAGCGGCGAGGTGGCCTTGATCGATTTCGGCCTGTCGCGGCATTTGCAATTGCCCGATCTGCTGGAAGAGGAATTTCACGTGCCGATGGGCACGGGGCCCTATATTTCGCCCGAACAGATTTTGCGCAATCGCACCGATCCGCGCTCGGATATTTTTTCGCTGGGCGTGCTGCTCTATCATTTCGCCACGAAAGTGCGGCCGTGGGGCATTCCGACATTCAACCGCGCTTTGCGCAGGCGCCTGTGGCGCGATCCCGTGCCGCCGCGCAAGATCAATCCCGACATTCCGCCCTGGCTGCAGGAAATCATTCTGCGCTGTCTCGAGCCCGATGCGGCAAAGCGCTATCCCAGTGCCGCGCAATTATTGTTCGATCTGCAGCATCCCGATGAAGTGCGCCTGAGCGAGCGCGCGGAGCGCAGCGAGCCTTCGGGCATTCTGGCGACACTCAAGCGTCGCTTCCGTTCGGCCACGCGCGACATTGAAGCGCCCAAGGATGTCGCCGAGAGACTTGCCACCAGCGCGCCCATTGTCATGGCAGCGCTCGATCTCTCCGATGGTATGGAGCCGCTGGCCGAGGCTTTGCGCCGCGAGGCGGCCCGCGTGCTGCATTTTGTGCCCGATGCACGGCTGGCTTGCGTCAATGTGTTGAAGCTCAATCGCATTGCTCCCGATTATGGCCGGGATGCAGAGGGCCGCAACATTCACATGATGCGTCTTGTCGGGCTGAAAGAATGGGCGCGTCCGCTTGGCCGTTCGCAAGGCGAGGTGACGTTCCATGTTCTGGAGAGCGCCGATCCGGCGGCGGCGCTGATCGAATTTGCAATCTCGAACAATGTCGACCAGATCCTGATTTGCGCCCGCGCCAGTTCGCCTCTGCGCCGCTATCTGGGCTCTGTCTCCTCGCAAGTGGTGGCGCAGGCGCCCTGTACCGTCACGGTGGTGCGCCTGCCCCAATCGGGCGCCGCCCCGGCGGCTGCAGGGGGCGAGGACAATACAGCCTGAATGCAGCCTTGCTTGCGATTGGCAAGCGGTGCGTTTCGGGCTAATCACTTGAACGGTGACACGAGAGCGGTCAGACGAGATGAACAGGTTCGAGCGCCGCCCCATGCCGGCAGGTGAAGCCCAGATTGAATTTCTTGACGGGGATTTCCGGATCCTGCGTCCGGGTTCTTTCGTCCGCTGCGCGGTGACGGGCGAACCGATCGCGGTTGAAGACCTGCGCTATTGGGATGTCGATCGGCAGGAGGCCTATGTCTCGCCGGAGGCCAAGCTCCGCAGCCTGGGCGTCAAGCGCGGGTGATTTTGGCTGCCACGAGCCGCGCTATTGCTGCCGGATCGTCAAAGACAAGCGTGACTGGCAGGGCCAGCATATCCGGCAAAGCATCTGCAGAAATTCGGACAGAATCTTTTTGCGTTGTGACGATCAGATCCGCGCCGGCTTTTTCGGCTTCTGCGCGCAAGGCAGAATAATCAGGCGCGGCATAGGCGTAATGATCGGCGAAGGCCCGACGCGCAACAATATTGGCCCCGCAGGATTCCACCGTCGCGAAAAATTTCTCCGGACGTCCAATGCCCGCAAAGGCCAGAACATTTTTTCCGAGCAGCTTTGCTGCCGTCTCGGGCTCAGGCAGGAGTTTGGCGCGCAAGGTCTGGCGTCCGGCCGCATAGGCGCGATGCGCCATTGTATCGCCGGGCTTGCCCTCTCCCACAATCAGCATCGCATCAATCGCGCGCCATTGTGCCGTCATGGGCGCGCGCAGCGGCCCAGCCGGCAGGCACAGCCCATTGCCGATGCCGGTTGCTGCATCGACAATTGCAAAGGATAAATCTTTTTTCAGCGACGGATTTTGCAGGCCATCGTCCATCACAATGACATCGGCGCCGGCATCTATGGCCGCCTGCGCACCAGCCACGCGGTTGCGGCAGATGATGGTGGGCGCTGTCCTTGCCAGCAGCAGCGGTTCATCGCCCACGTCGGCGGCGGAATGGGTCTCGGGATCGACGCGCAGCGGCATATTGCCTGAAAGCGTGCCGCCATAGCCGCGCGAAAGAAAAGCAGGATTGCGGCCCATGGCGCGCAGCATGGCGCACAGGGCCAGCGCGGTTGGCGTCTTGCCGGCGCCGCCGACAACAAAATTGCCGATGCAGATCACCGGCACAGAGGCTTGCTGACCTTTGCGCGCGATATTTTGTGCAGCAATGGCGCCGTAAATTGCAGCCAATGGTTTGAGCGCGAGCGCCCGCCAATCGGGCGTGTCGTGCCACCAGAATTCCGGTGCCTGCATTATCGTCGTTCCATTTGAAAATGTACAAAATAGGGTTCGAGCGCCTGCATAATATTGGTTGAGGCGCCGCCGAGTTCTTCCACTGTTTCAGATGCTGCGCGCGCAATACGCCGCAACATGGCCGTATCTGAGAGCAGCATGTTCAATGTGCGTGCCAGAGTGTCGGCATCGCCCACTTCAATGGCGCCCTGCGATGTGTCGAGCATGTCATAAACTTCGGAAAAATTTGCGACATGGGGGCCATGCAGGATAGCGCTGCCGAGTTTTGCCGGTTCAATCGGATTTTGTCCGCCTTTTGATGCCAGAGATTTGCCGACGAAGACAAGACTCGTCACGCGGTAAAACAGGCCGAGTTCGCCCATTGTATCGGCAATATAAACGCCGGTTTCATTTGTCGGCATGTCACCGCGCGAGCGCAGGCCCGCCATATGCCCGTCGATGGCGCAGAGCATGGCAATATCGGCGCCGCGTTCAGCATGACGGGGGACGATAATGGTCAAGAGATTGGGAAAGCGCTGGACCAGCGCGCCATGAACCTGCAGGGCAATATCCTCTTCGCCCGCATGCGTGGAGGCCGCAACCCACACAGGTCGCGGGCCGATCATGGCGGAGAGTTCTGCCAGGCGCGCCGGATCGACGGGCAGGGCCGCGACATCGAATTTCAGATTGCCCGCCACATGCACGCGCGGTGCGCCCAGCAACATCAGCCGTGCGGCATCGTCACGCGTTTGCGCAAGACACAGATCGACGCGTCGCAGCAGCGCAGAAATCGCCGCTGGAAATCGTTGCCAGCGTTGGAAGGAGCGCTCCGACAGGCGCGCATTGACCAGCACAAGAGGCGTGCCCCGGCGCGTCGTTTCATCGATGAGATTGGGCCAGATCTCCGATTCCGCCAGCATGGCGAGATCGGGGCGCCAATGATCGAGAAATCGCTGCAGATAGGAGGGCACATCGAGCGGCACGAATTGATGGATGGCCCCGCCCGGCAGGCGTTGCGCCAGCACTTGCGCCGAAGTCACAGTGCCGGTCGTGACAAGCACATGAAAACCGCGCGCCCGCAATTGCTCGACCAGCGGCAGCAAAGCCACGCCCTCGCCAACACTGGCGCCATGCAGCCAGGCGAGCGGCCCGGCCGGTCGGGGCTGACTGGCATGCCCCAGCCTTTCGCGCAGGCGCCCGGCATCTTCCTTGCCGCGTCCCCGCCGCCATTCAAGCAGCATGGGCCCAAAAGGCGCGAACAAAATCGTTGCGCCGCGATAGGCAGACAGAAGTGCGCTGCGGCTCGTCATCCTGGCCTCGCGCCCGACAATATGCGGGGCATGGCGCAGGCAGATCCGATGGCGAGGATGGCGATCAACGCGCGCAGCTCAGGTCGGATCGAGGAAGCGATGCAGATGCACGATGAAATAGCGCATCTGGGCATTGTCGACGGTCGCCTGGGCCTTCGATTTCCAGGCGGTATGCGCGGTCGCATAATTGGGAAAAATCCCGACGACGTCGATTTTCGACGTGTCCTTGAATTCGGTGCTGTCGAGGCTGACGAGTTCGCCGCCGAAAACAAGATGCAAAAGCTGTTTCGATTCGCGTGCAGTATCGGTCATTGTCGGTTCCACTCGGGGTTGCGGAGCCTTCTGCCGGGCTCTGTCTGTCTGTGCGGCATTGCCCTCAGGTGACGGCCCGCAATCTTGCGGTGATCTCGTCCCGGAAGCGCTCTGGCGCGGCGGCCAGAATGCCGTGTTTAGGTAAACTTTGATTATAAACAGGTCGGCGACCCTGCAGGTCGGCGAGGAATCCCCCAGCCTCGTGCACGATCAAATCGGCTGCCGCTATATCCCAATCGTGGGCATTGGTCGAGGCAAGGCCGGCATCGATCTCGCCGCTGGCCACAAGGGCGATGCGATAGGCCAGCGACGGGACTTTTTTCTGCGGCAGGAGCGGCAGACCTGCGCGTTCAAGCCGCTCCATCAGGGGCGTGGGGCCGGCCATTCTGGCACCGGCAAGCGATTCGGCTGGTGAGACGCGCAAGGCCCGGCCATCCAGATGGGCGCCGCCCCCCTCAATGGCCGAATAGGTCTCATTGAGCGCCGGCATGTGCAAAACGCCGATCCGGGGCAGGCCGGCCTCCACCAAAGCGATTGAAATGCCCCAGCGGGGATCTCCGCTCATGAAGGCGCGGGTTCCATCGATCGGATCGACGATAAAAAGCCGCTTTCGGCCCAGCCGTTCCGGCGTGTCGGCGGTCTCCTCGGACAGCCAGCCGGCATCGGGGGCCAGTTTCGGCAGGGTTTCGAATAAAAAAGCATCGACCGCATGATCGGCGGCGGTGACGGGCGACCCGCCCGCTTTCGATTGAACCTCAGCCGATGTCCGCTCGCCGGGGCGAAAATGGACCAGCGCCGTTTTGCCGGCGCGCCGCGCCAAATCGACCATGGCGTCGAGCAGAAAGGCTTGATCCGGCATGTGGTTCAAATGGCGGCTTTCGCAGGAGAGAAACGCCGCTCAGGTGTAAAGAAGCCGACACTGGCGTGCAAGCGCACGACATTTGGCCTTGCAAGATTTGCGGGCTTCATGGACTTCCGAAATCTTGTCGGCGGGGCCTTTATCGGGCTCATTTGGCTACTTTAGAACTGGACTAAATAAAGATCATAATTGTTGACCGGTTTCTTCTGCAGCTGTTACGAAAAATACAACCGCTGGCGACAGCGCATTCACGTGGCAAGGCCTTGAACCTTGTTCATGGGAAACAGCAAAACGGATATGCGCAGGCCGGCAGGTCTGTGCCTGCGGAGCTTATCCCCTGGGCCTTGCTTTTGATCGGGAGTCGATGTCTTGGCCCAAGCTTTTGTCAGATCCACGCTCTGCGCCCTCGCATTGTTTGGTTTTGCCGGTGCAGCCAAAGCGCAGGAAGTCAATCTCTACACTGTGCGCGAGCCTGGCCTCGTTCGCCCCCTGATCGAAGCCTTTACGAAAAAGACCGGCATCAAGGTCAATACGATTTTCATGAATGATGGCTTGGCCGAGCGTGTGCAGGCTGAGGGCGCACGCTCGCCAGCCGATGTGCTCATGACGGTGGATGTCGCCCGGCTTGTTGAAATTGCCGAGAAAGGCATTGCCCAGCCCATCAGATCAGAGACGCTCGAATCTGCCATACCAGCGCAATTGCGCGATGCAGAAGGGCGCTGGTTTGCGCTCTCGATGCGCGCACGACTGGTTTATGTTGCCAAGGATCGCGTGAGAGATGAGGCGATCACCTATGAAGATCTCGCTGATCCAAAGTGGAAGGGCAAGCTCTGTATCCGCTCAGGTCAGCATCCTTACAATATCGCTTTGATCTCGGCCTATATTGCCCATCATGGCGAGGCCGCTGCAGAGACCTGGCTGCGCGGTGTGAAGGCCAATCTTGCGCGTCGCGCAACGGGCGGCGATCGCGAAGTCGCGCGCGATATTCTGGGCAATCTTTGTGAGGCGGGCGTCGGCAATTCCTATTATGTCGGCCTGATGCGCTCGGGCGCCGGCGGGCCCGATCAGCTCAAATGGGGCGATGCGATCAAGGTTTTGCTGCCGACATTCAAGACTGGCGGCACGCATGTGAATGCCTCTGGCGCAGCCATTGCGAAAAATGCACCCAACCGGGACAATGCCGTTAAATTCCTCGAGTTTCTCGTGTCCGACGAGGGTCAGAAAATCTACACGCAGGATAATTTCGAATATCCCGTCAAGTCCGGTGCAATGGTCAATCCGATCATTGCGGCACTCGGCTCGCTCCAGCCCGACACGAAAAACCTGAGTGAGATTGCGCGTCATCGCCGCGCTGCGAGCATGCTGGTTGACAAGGTTGGTTTTGACAATTGACAGCAAGTGAAGCCACACGAATGACGCGCATGACGCGTGGCATTTCCGGATTTCCGATTGTCTCGGCAATCGTCGCGGTCTTTGTCGCGGCGCCCGTTGTCGCTTTGCTTTTTCTCGCAGCCCAGGGCTCGGGCGATTTATGGCCGCATCTGGTGGCTTATGTCCTGCCGCAGGCGGTGATGGATACGGCCATTTTGCTGGTGGGTGTCGGCATATTGGTGATTGTCATCGGCACGGGCGCGGCATGGCTGGTGACCGCTTATGATTTTCCAGGACGGGGCGTGCTGCAATGGGCTCTGCTGCTGCCGCTTGCCATGCCGACCTATATTATTGCTTACGCCTATCTCGATCTTCTCCATCCAGTCGGGCCGGTGCAGACCGCTTTGCGCGCCATGCTGGGTCTTTCTTCGCCGCGCGATCTCATATTGCCCGATATTCGTTCGATGGGCGGCTGCATTCTGCTCTTCGGCTTTGTGCTTTTCCCTTATGTTTATTTCACCACGCGCGCCATGTTCGTCATGCAGATGGCGAGCCTTGTCGAGGTTGCGCGCACTTTGGGAGCTAGCCGGTTCGGTCTGTTCTGGCATGTTGCCTTGCCGCTTGCGCGCCCGGCGATTGCAGTGGGCGCGTCACTCGCGCTGATGGATGCGCTGAACGACATTGGGGCCTCGGAATTTTTGGGCGTGCGCACCATGACTGTGTCGATTTATTCGACATGGGTGAACCGTTCCAATCTTCCCGGTGCAGCGCAGATTGCGCTCATCATGCTGGCTTTGGTCATCTCGCTTATTCTCATCGAGCGATATGCCCGCCGTCGTCAGTCCTATGCCGGTGCGGCGCAGCGTTCGCGCCGTCTCAGCCCCGAGCCTCTGCATGGTTTCAAAGCTTTGCTGGCGATCCTGGCTTGCGCTCTGCCGGTTGTGATCGGCTTTGTTGCCCCCGCCCTTCATCTGCTCGTTGAGGCCATGCAGCGCGTGCAATTTGCCGGCATTTCCACCAGCCTGATTGCGCAGACCATCAATACGGTGACGATTTCTGCTCTGGCAACGGCGGTTGCTCTCGCCATAGGCCTTGTTCTGGCCTTTACCGCGCGCCTGTTGCGCGGGCGCGTGACGCAAATGATTTTGCGCACTGCCAGTCTCGGCTATGCCATACCCGGCACCGTGCTGGCCATCGGGCTGCTGGGCCCCATTGCGCTGATTGAAACTTTTGTCGGCGATGCGGCCCATGCCCTGTTTGGCATATCGACGGGCCTGTTCATGTCAGCCAGCGGTGCCGCTCTGATCTATGCCTATGTTGCGCGCTTTCTGACGATTTCGACCGGCAATATTGAAAACGGGCTGGCCCGCCTTTCGCCCTCGCTCGATCATGCGGCGCGCACTTTGGGTGCCAGCGCCAGCGGTGTCGTCACCCGCATTCATCTGCCGCTGATTTCGCCCGCCCTCCTGTCGGCGGCAGTCCTGATCTTTGTCGATTGCATGAAGGAATTGCCGGCGACGCTGCTCTTGCGGCCGCTGAATTTCGAGACGCTGGCCACCCATCTTTATGGCGAGGCGGCGCGCGGCACTTATGAAGATGGCTCGATTGCCGCTTTGGCCATTGTCCTCTTCGGCCTGTTGCCGATCATCCTGTTGTCGCGCATCGGCCAGCGCAAGGTTGCGGTCGAGGGGCAAAATGCGGCAGAAAGCGCCCTCCTTCCCGAGCGGAGCCGATGAGAGACAAGGACGACGATCTTTTCTTCCCGCTGCGCGGGCGCTGTGCAGGCTTTCTCGTCATCGAGAATGTCCGCCAGTCCTATGGCGGCCTTGTGGCGGTGGATGATGTGTCCCTCACAGTGGCTCCGGGAGAAGTGCTCTGCCTGCTCGGCGCATCGGGCTGCGGCAAGACGACATTGCTGCGCCTGGCTGCGGGCGTTGAGGCGCCTGTTTCTGGCCGCATCCTGCTTGATGGGCGCGAAGTCGCCGGGCCGCATGATTTCGTGCCGCCCGAGGATCGCGGCGTCGGTCTCGTCTTTCAGGATTATGCTCTGTTTCCGCATATGACCGTTCTGGAAAATGTCATGTTCGGTCTGCG
Source organism: Beijerinckiaceae bacterium (assembly GCA_947458675.1). GTDB lineage: Bacteria > Pseudomonadota > Alphaproteobacteria > Rhizobiales > Beijerinckiaceae > Terripilifer. The sequence goes on along the minus strand of CANHAW010000035.1, from coordinate 2,337 downwards.
CCACATGCCGCGCGCCAAAGCGCGCGACTGGGCCATGCGCGGCCTCAATCGCGTGGCACTTGCCGATTATGCCGATACACATCCCCATCTTCTGTCGGGCGGCGAATAGCAGCGCGTTGCACTGGCGCGGGCCTTGGCGCCGCGTCCCAGCGTTATTCTGATGGACGAGCCCTTTTCCAACCTCGATCAACGCCTGCGCGAACAGGTGCGCGAGGAAACGATGGAATTGTTGCGCGAGGAAGGCATATCGGCCGTCGTCGTCACGCATGATCCCGAAGAGGCCATGCATATTGCCGATCGCATTGCGCTGATGCGCAAGGGACGGATCGTCCAGACAGGGACCGCCGAAGAGCTTTATTTCCGCCCGCAGACGCTTTTCGCCGCGCGCTTCTTTTGCGACTTCAACGAGATCGAAGCGGTCGCGACAAATGGTGTCGTGACAACGCCGATTGGCGTCTTTGCGGCGCCGGCTGGCATTGAGGGGGCCTGCACCGTTTGCGTGCGTCCGCAGGCCTTGCTGCTCGATCCCGCTGAGGGCGGGGCGCCGGCTGAGATTACCGCGCGGCGGTTTCTCGGCCGTGTCGACCGTCTGCGGTTGCGGGTGGAAGGCCTCGCGCAAGATCTTCATGCCAGGCTCAGGGATGCACGGGCCTTTCGGCCGGGCCAGCAGGTTCGGCTAGCGGTGGATGCCCGCGATGTTCTGATTTTTGCTGCTGACACGCATGGGCGGCCATGTTAAGCTTAAGCCACGAATACTTCTTACGTAAGGAATAAAAATCCGATGTTGCGGACACTTTCATTCATCGCTTTGCCGCTGTTTCTGGTGGCTCCTGCAGCGGCTGCCGACCTTCGTTCGGCCAAAGCCTCCGCGCCGGTTGCTCCGCAGGTTGCAGAAGTGCCGGGCGGCGACATTTTCGGCTTCACCAGCGGCACGGATGTCGGCAAGCCGGGCGACAAGGGCCTTGCGCTTGAGACCAATGGCTCCTGGGGCATTGCTGACGGGCGCTATCGCGGCATTGCGCAGAAACTCGAATTCTCTTCCACATTGGCCGATAATTGGGCCTTTGCCGGATCGCTTTTCGGCACATGGTCGAGCCTGAAGAACAATTCCACATTCAACGACCGCAGCTCCTATTCTTTCGATGGCATTTCTTTTGAAGTGCGCCATCGTCTGATCGAGCGCGGCGCGTCCAATCCTTTTGCACTGACGCTGGCCATTGAGCCGCGCTGGTCGCGTGTCGATGCGATCAGCGGCCGCAATGCCACCGCCTATGGCGCGGAATTTAAAGCGCAGATCGATGCGCCGGTCAGCGATCGTCTCTTCTGGGCGGCCAATGCCAATTTTGCCACCACCCGCGGCCGCGATGCGGACACGCAGGCCTGGGGCAATGGATCGGCTTCGTCTCTGTCCACCGCGCTCACCTATTCGGTTGTGGATGATAAGTTTTTTGTCGGCGCAGAAGCGCGCTGGCAGCAGGCCTGGAGCAAATCCTTCTTCGGCAATCTTGATGGACAGGCGCTCTATTTCGGCCCGACCTTCGCCTTCAAGCCGGCCGACAATATCATGATCAATGCCGTGCTCCTGCCGCAGATTGCGGGCAAGGCGCGCAATGTTTCAGGCCCGTTCGATCTGGATAATTTTCAGCGCGCCAATTACCGCCTGAAACTCGCCATCGGCTTCTGATCGGCATCTGACTGAATTGAAAAAGGCGGCGATCTTGTATCGCCGCCTTTTTGTTTTCAGGACCAATCGCCCAAAGCAGCTTGCGCAAGGGCGAGCGCAGCGACGCCCGCCGTATCGCCGCGCAGAATGCGCGGGCCCAGAGACAGCCGTGTGACATTTGGCAGGCGCATCAGCCATTCGCGTTCCTGCTGATCGAAACCGCCTTCCGGCCCGATGAGAATGGCGATCGGTCCGCGCGGGATCTTGCGCAAGGCGGCCAAGGGATCGGCAATCGGCGCGTCTTCATCGCAAAAAATCAGATGACGATCCGCTGGCCATTGCGACAGCAATTTATCGAGCCGGATTGTCTCTTCGACTTTGGGCAGATTGAGTATGCCGCATTGCTCGGCGGCTTCGATCGCATTGGCGCGCATGCGTTCCAGATTGACGCGCGAGGCCTGCGTGCGATGGGTCATCACCGGCACAAGCGCGCTTGCGCCCATTTCGACCGCTTTCTGCACCATGTAATCGAGGCGCGCATGTTTCAGCGGGGCGAATATATATTGCATATCGCCGGATTGGGTTTGGGCGCGGGTCTGTTCCTGGGCGACAAGCAGGGCCGATTTGCGCGACAGGGCGCGCAGCCGCATCCGCCATTCGCCGTCGCGGCCGTT
>CANHAW010000034.1 GCA_947458675.1 Beijerinckiaceae bacterium | reverse complement strand
CAAATCGAAAGCCTTGCGCAATAAAGCAACACGATCTGCCGGCACGCCGGGCGGCACCAGATAGGGGCGCCCGAGATCGAGCCGCGACATCAGAATGTCGAGGATCTGCCGGTCTTTTTCATCCTTGAGCAATTCGCGCATGGTGGGCGTGTTGGGTGCATCTTCATGCCGGCTCGATGCCATTTGCACAAAATAATCGACCTGTCCGCGTTCAATATCTTTCAGCGCGGTAATGCGATTGGGGCCGGACCAGCCGGTCATGAAAATGCCGTCCACTTCGCCGCGCGCCAAAGCCAGATAATATTCAACCTGTCCCGGATAGCCGAAGACCACTTTGAATTTCGTGCCGAGCAAGGCATTGGACACGCGCGCATACATGGCTGAATCGGTTTCAGGCCCGTTGGTGCCGATGACGATTTCACGCTGGCGCATATCTGCCAGAGTGCGTGCCGGCGAGTTTTTGGCGACGAGTCCGACGCCGACCTCGCGCGACATGCTGCCGAGCCAGTTGAATTTCGTCGCATCGAATTGCGTCTGGCTGTTGGCGCCGTAAAGCAGCGCAGCTGTCGCCATGCCGCGATCGATATGGCCGATCACCGTGCCGTCTTTGGCGGCGATCATATAGAGGTGGTTGGTGGCCGTAACGCCGCCCCCGCCTGGCATGTTCTGCACCACGATCTGCGGTTCGCCTGGCAGATATTTGGTGAAATAGCGCGCCGAGAGACGCCCCAGCATGTCATAGCCGCCGCCCGCCGAACTCGACACAATCATCCGCATGGCCGGTTTGGTGCGGTAAAAATCTTCCGCGCCGCTGGCGAGCGCCGGTCCGCTTGTGAGGCAAGCCAAAAGCCAGCCGCTGACAATAAGTCTGGATTTCATTTTTCTCCCCCCTGTTTCCTGCAGCTTACAGGCAATCCTCGGGCCAGCCAGCAGGCAAGTGCGACTGAAGGAGGGGGGTGATAAGTCCTGCCCAAGACTTTGGCAGAAAGCCGGGTTTAGATGCTGTCTCAGCCTGTTGGATGACCGGCCCGTTTCAGCCGGTTGACGGCAAGGTCGAGGGCGGACAGGAAATTCGACCGGTCGCGCGGCGCAAAGGGTTTGGGGCCACGGGTGGTTTCCCCGGCCGAGCGCAAATCCTCCATCAGATTGCGGGTGGCAAGCGCCATGCCGATGGAATCCTGCGTGTGCGTCCGCCCCGTGGGCCCGATTGCCTCGGCGCCGGCCTTGAGGGCGCGCGCGGCGAGCGGAATGTCCTGCGTGACGACGATCACGCCCGGCCTTGCCCGCTCGGCGATCCAGTCATCTGCCGCATCCGGGCCCGCCGGCACGAGGACACGCTCGATCAAAGGGTGGCGTGGCACATTGATGAAGGAATTGGCGACAATATGGACCCGAAGGCCATAGCGCTCGGCCACGCGATAGACCTCCTCCTTCACGGGGCAGGCATCGGCGTCTACAAGGATGATCACGGGCTCGGACATGTCGCCTTCTATCAGGCCGGGCCGCCCACGTCCGCTGGCGAGGAGGTTTGAGGTGCTGGATTTCGACAAATCCTGGCGCGAGGCTATCGGCCTGGCGTCATCCCTGAGGGAAAAGGTCCGTGAAATCGAGGACGAACAGTCCGATCTCGATGTGAAGCGCGATCTGGCGCGCTGGCTGGCCCGTTTCGAGGCTTTGGCCGCCGAACTGGACCATTTGCGGGAAGAGGCCAACCGGGGCGGCGGCTAGTCTTTGCATAGGCGCTTGGAACCGCTGAAAGCCTCTGCTAATCAGGGGCTCTTCTCCGAAAGGTGAGGGCGTCGGCCCCCGGCGGGCCGGACGAAGCCCCAAACAACGACAAAAGAGGATGCTCCCATGCCGCATGACGGACCTTCACATTGGCACGAGCCCAAGGCTGGCGAAGTCGCCGGTTTCGGCAAGTTCAAGCGGCCCCCGATGCCCTATGACCGGTTCATGGAGGCAGAAGGCATCCCGACCTATCGCAACATTGGCGTGCGCACGGTTCTCGACATCGAGCTGAAGCCCTGGAAGCGCTTGGGCGGTCGCGGCTCTTACATCCAGCTCTTCGGCACCGAAGGCCTGTGGAGCTCCTATGTCGTCGAAGTGCCCGCTGGCGGCGCTTTGAATGTCGACAAGCACATGTATGAAAAAGTTGTCTTCGTCGTCGAAGGCCGCGGTTCGACGGAAGTCTGGACCAACAAGTCGCCGAAGAAGCAGACATTCGAATGGCAGAAGGGTTCGTGCTTCTCGATCCCGCTCAATGCCTCGCACCGTTTCGTCAACGCCACCAATTCGCCCGCTCTGCTCTATTGCGGCACGACGGCGGCCAATGTGATGAACCTGTTCGACAATATGAACTTCGTGTTCAACAATGATTTCGACTTCACCGATCGTTATTCCGGCAATGACGATTTCTTCAAGTCGATTGAAGATGTCGAGCCCGATCCGATCCGCGGTCTGGCCATGCGCCGCACGAACTTTATCCCCGATCTGATCAATTGCGAGCTGCCGCTCGACAATCGTCGCTCGCCTGGCTATCGCCGCGTCGAGCCATGGATGGCCGGCAACCGCTTTTATTTCTGGATCGGCCAGCATGAGACCGGGCGCTATTCCAAGGCGCACAAGCATATGTCGGCGGCCGTTCTGCTTTGCCTCAAGGGCAAGGGCTATACTTACACATGGCCGGCCGATGTCGTCGGCATGCGTCCGTGGGAAACGGGCAAAGAAGAACTCGTGCGCAAGCAGGAATATGAATATGGCGGTCTCGTTTCCGCCGCGCCCATGTCGGGCGATTGGTTCCATCAGCATTTCGGCATTTCGAAAGAGCCGCTGCGTGTTTCGGCCTGGCATGGCCCCAACAACCAGCGCTCGCGCAAGGCCGGCCTGCCGGGCGAAGCCATTATGGATTACGGCGCAATCGACCTGAAAAAGGGCGGTTCGGCCATTCCCTATTGCGACGAAGATCCGCATCTGCGCAAGGAATTCGCCGCGCGTCTGGCAGAAGAAGGCGTGCAGTCGCGCATGCTGCCTGAATTCTATACCGATGCTGCAGCCGGCGATGCCGTCGGCAATGTGATGTAATCATCCGGTATCCAGACAAGAAAAGCGCGGCCTTCGGGTCGCGCTTTTTTTTTAATGCGACCGCCGGTCGTCTTTTCCATGGATGGATAAATGCCGATGCATGGCGATCTCCCAGCCTTCGCTGCGCGTTTGATGCGCAGTGCGGAATGCAAGTTCTTTGGCGGCAGAGAAACTCAACCGGAAACGCCCGCAGGAATCCTGCGCCGTCACCGGCCGATCAGGGGTTCCTGCAGCCGGATCGGCGCAGCGCAGCCCCTGCGTGCCGCTGAAGGAGAGATAGATGCAATTGGCGCAGGTTTTCGTGTCCAAAGACCACCCGTTCATGCTCCAAAGATCTTGGCAAGATCGTCTTGCAGAAACGTGACAGGCCGGGGCCATCTTTCGAAGAATGGCGAAAACTCTTCTTAACCGTTTTCGATCTTGCCGGAGCCTCAGCGCTCGAGCGCCAGCAATTGCCGGCGCTGCGCAATGCCGAAAGGCGCTTGTCGGATCGGTACGAAATCGCGCCATTGATGGGGCGCACGCGAACCCAGAAAAACCCTCAAGCCATCATGCGTCATGACAACATCGCCGCGCACCAATGTGCTGTCGGAGAGCAGCGCCTTCATCGGATCTTCGCCATGCTTGCAGCAGGTCGAATATTGCCGAACGGTGGGAATTTCGATGATGGTCGAGGGATCGGTGCGCTCGTCGCCCGGTCGCCTGGGCAGTGGCAATGGCTCTTCGCGCGTGACAAAGGGCGGTACATGATTGTCGTAAGGCGATGGAGCGGTGCGAGACCGGCCAAAAAGCAGATCGAGAAAACCGGCGCTGGCCGGGACAGTATGGGCGCCAATCAAGGCGGCGCAAAGAGCTGCAAGGGCGATGGCGTCGCATGTGCGCATGGCAATCTCCATAAGCATGCCAATAACGCGCGGCTTTGCCTTTCGTAGGTCAGCTTGTGCTTTATGCGCACCGGCCCGGCATTGCCTTGGCCTCGCCGATGCGCAATGCTTCGCAAAAAATGGGGTCAGACATGCACGACGATCACGAACCGCGATGGAAACATGATGGCGTCCGCGTCATTCCTGCCACCGCGCTCGATTCTGGCAATGTTCCGCAGACGCCGGGAATGGATCGCAAAGGCGCCATCGATTTCGCCCGCGCGGGCGCTCAAAAACTATGGGCCGGCACGGTGAGCATTCATGCCGGCGCCAAGACCGGCGCCCATCATCATGGGGCGCTGGAAAGCGTAATCTATGTCGTGAAAGGTCGCGCCCGCATGCGCTGGGGCGAGAGGCTCGAATTTACCGCCGAAGCGGGGCCGGGCGACTTTATCTTTGTGCCGCCCTATGTGCCCCATCAGGAGATCAATGCCTTGGCGGATGAGACGCTCGAATGCGTTCTCGTGCGCTCCGACGGGCAGGCGACATCGATCAATCTCGACATTGAGCCGGTGGAACAGCCAACCGAAGTGCCGTGGATCGATCCGATCCATCGGTCTTAACCTTCTCCCACAGGGAGAAGGTTATCCCTCCAGCAGATCCCAGTCTTTCTCAACCGTGCCGGCGGCCAAGCCTTTGCGCACGTAATAATTCCACATCTTCATCACATGGTGCGGCCGGTCTTCCATTTTGAGAATCTGCTCGATCTCGGCGGCTGTGAGCGCTTTGACCTTGGCCCCGGCATTCATGACCTGCAATTGCGCTTTGGCATTTTCCTCAAAATGCACAGCGTCTGAAATCAGCGCCGGCAGGCTTTCTGCAACCAGCAGCAAACCATGTGCGCGCATGAGCGCGACATGGTGGGGGCCAAGCGTCTCAGCCAGGGCGCGGCCCTGTTCGGAATATTTGATATGGCTCGGATCGGGATGGGTCGGGATGCCGCTCGCCCAGCGCGAGGCGCGTGCGCGCATCGGCACGAGCTGCACATTGTCCATCATGGTGAAGGCAATGGCGAGATCGAGATGGCTGTGCAGGCTTGCATTCACATCGGGACGCATGCGCATGGTCTCGATATGAATGGCCGTTTCCGACGGCGGCTTGCCGTCGCCCTCAATCACGTGCCCATCGAAATCCACTGTCAATATGCGCTCAGGCTCAAGCTCTGCGCGTGAATCCGAGCGTCGCTGGATCATCAGCGCATTCTCGCCGGGTACCCGCACGGCAATATGTCCGCTATATTGCAAAATGCCCATATCTTCGAGCATGCGCGTGACAGCGCAAAGTTCGGCGGCCAACCGCTGTTTGCTATTCGATCCCGTCCGCATGGACATTCTTCTCTCCCTTTTTTATTTTTGCCGGGTCTTTAAGCGACCCTTGAAATGCAAACCGCCGGCCCGAAGGCCGGCGGTTTCTGTTGCGTCAGACGACGATTTTCGTGCCCGTGCTGGCCGGGAAAATATCTTCCGGCTTGACGTGCTTATGGGCAATGCCCTGCTGATAGGTGTAGAGCAGCATCTGCTCCCAGGTGGCGCGGTTTTCCTCGATGCCGAAGGGGAATGTATCGCCCATCATGTCGCGCATCTTGCGCGCATAGGTCGGCAGCCAGGGCAGCGGATAGCGCGAGACGGCGGGATCGAAAATACGCTCGATGGAGCGGTTCTTCGATTCCACAAAGGCATTGTAGAGATTGCGCGGCACCCACGGGTTTTCATCGACGATGCTCTTCTTCATCGCGATAATATGCATGATCGGCCAGACTTTCGTGCGCTCGAAATATTCCTCTTCCATTTCAAGATAATTCGGGAAGAGGCGCACGACATCGGGGTGGCCTTCAAGGAAGCAGGTCGGCGGACGCGCGATGATCGCGCAATCGATCTCGCCCGAGGCCAGCATTTCCGAGAGCGACTTGTCGGCAACACGCGTCAGCTTGAGGCCTTCTGGCAGATTGAGCTCGACCTTTTCGATGCGGCCCGGCGCATTGGCGCCTGCCTGATACCAATGCACATCCGTCAGCTTGACGCCGCAATCATTGTGCATCCAGCCGCGCATATAGACGGCAGCCGAATGCGCCCATTCGGGCGAGCCGACGCGCTTGCCCTTGAGGTCTTGCACCGTCTTGATGTTGGAATTCTTGTTCACATAGAAAGACGAGAAGCGGAACAGGCGCGAGCAGACCACCGGCAGGCCGACAATGTCGCAATCGTCGCGCGTGATCTGCGTCGAGAATTTCGCAAAGGACAATTCGCTGACGTCAAATTCGCGATTGAATGTCTGGCGGGCGAAAATTTCATGGTGACCCAGCGTCAGCCAATTGTGATCGACGCCCTCTGCCTTGACGAGGCCGAGGCGAAAATCGCGGAAATGATCGTAATCGGTTGTCGCAATGGAAAGTTTCAACTGACTCATCTGCCTGTCCCCTCCTGAAGCTTGTTCCTTGCTGAAGCGTTTTTTCCGGCTGGTCTGCGCCCCTGGGGCGGACCGTCCCGGTTTTGATACATCAAAGGCGGCTCCGGGGGAATATGTCAGGCCTGTCATTGCGGGCTCGCCAAGACCCCTTTATGCTTTGAAATCAGAAGAATCCGGGCTCGCCTGCAGGGAAATACGCAATGCTTCGATGGTCGATCGCGACAGTCTCCATGGGAGGGACGCTGGAAGCCAAACTTGCCGCCGTGGCGCGGGCCGGCTTTCGCGCCGTCGAGATTTTCGAAAATGACCTGACATTTTTCTCCGGCAAGCCGAAGGATGTGCGTGCGCGCGCCGAAGATCTCGGCCTGGAGATTATCGGCCTGCAGCCCTTGCGCGATTTCGAGGCCATGCCCGAGCCCATGCGCGCCCGCAATTTCGATCGCGCCGAGCGCAAATTCGATCTGATGGAAGAATTGGGCACGCGCTTTCTCGGCATGTGTTCGTCGTGTTCAGAAGACAGTGCGGATGACAAAGAGCGCGCTGCTGCCGATCTGGCCGAACTCGCCGATCGTGCGGCCCGCCGCGGTTTTAGGCTCGGCTATGAGGCGCTCGCCTGGGGCCGCCATGTGCGCGACTGGATGCAGGCCTATGAACTGGTCTGCCTCGCCGACCGGCCCAATCTCGGCATCGTGCTCGATTCTTTCCATATTTGCGTCAACAAAAATCCGATTGCACCTCTTGCCGATATTCCAGCTTCACGCATCGGCCTTGTGCAATTGTCCGATGCGCCGGGCATTCTGATGGATCCCATGTCGCTGTCGCGTCATCATCGCTGTTTTCCGGGCCAGGGCGATCATCCCGTCGGCGCATTTTTGGATGCCGTGATGAAGACGGGCTATCGCGGCCCGGTCTCGCTGGAAGCCTTTAACGATCATTTCCGCGGTGCGCCGGCCGCCATGATTGCGCGCGATGGCATGCGCGCTTTGCAGATGGCTGGCGAGCAGCTCGATGCGGGCCGCGAACAACAGGGCCTTGCACCTTTGCGCATCGGCACGCAATTGCCGGTGGCCGCGCATATCGATGGAATCGAATTCGTGGAATTTGCGACTGGCGAAGCCAGCCGTTTCACCGATCTGTTGAAAGGCCTTGGCTTTGAGCGTGTCGCGCGCCATCGCTCCAAAGCGGTCGATCTCTATCGCCAGAATGGGCTCAATATTGTCGTCAATCGCGAGCAGGAAGGCTTTGCCTATAATTTCCATGAGCTGCACGGCACCTCCGTCTGCGCCTTGGGTCTGCGTTTCGACAATCCCGACCTTGCGCTTGAACGCGCCAATGCGCTGGGCGCACCGACCTATTTCGGTCGCATCGGGCCCGGCGAGACTTTGATTCCAGCTGTCGCGGGCGTTGAAAATTCGCTGATCTATTTTATGGCCAAGCCTGCAGAGGGCGCCACCAACTGGGATCGCGATTTTGTTTTCGACAAGAAGGAAAGCCAGGGCGCGCTGAGGGAATTCGATCATTTCTCGAATGTTCTTCGCCGCTCCGAATTTCTGTCCTGGATGACCTTCTACAAAAGTGTGCTCGGTCTGGTGAATGATCCGCAGGTGGAAGTGGCCGATCCTTATGGCGCTTTCTACAGTCGCGTGATCCGCACACCCGATGCGCGCCTGCGCATTCCGCTCAATATTGCCGATGGCGGCTCGACCGCCGTGTCGCGTTTCATCGATGCATTTGGTGGCTCAGGCGTGCAGCATATTGCGCTTGAGACAGATGATATTTTCGCCTTTGTCGAACAGGCGCGCGAGCGGGGCGTGAGCTTCCTCGATATGCCCGACAATTATTATGACGATTTGTCGGCGCGTTTCATCGATCTCGATCCGGCGCTGATCGAGCGCATGCGCAGTCTGGATATTCTCTACGATCGCAGCAAGAGCGGTGAGTTCTTCCAGATCTATACAGCGACATTCGAGAAGACTTTCTTCTTCGAAATCGTCCAGCGGAAGAATTACGAATTGTTCGGCGCTGCCAATACGCCGGTGCGCCTGGCCGCACAGGTCTCAGAACAGGAGCGGGCGGGGTTTTAGGCCCCGTCATGGCGCGCGAGGCGACGCCATGGCCGGCCCCTCTGGCATCCCGCCGCGAACCTGAGTAACGTGGCGGCGAACCAAGAAACCCAAGCTCCGTCCAGGAGGAAATATGAGACTGTTCCGCTGCGCCTGCCATTCCGGCCTGTCCTATCTGCGCGCCCCGGCCGATGCCGGCTCCGGCTCGCCGGCCCCGCGCTCAGGCGGTCCCGTTGACCCTTCCGTTCTTGCCGATCTGGCAGCGGCCAGCCGCATTCTCGCCGATCAGGGCGTGGTGGATGCTTTCGGGCATGTCAGCATGCGTCATCCCAACGATCCGAACCGTTTTTTAATGTCGCGCTCGCTGGCGCCGGCGCTCGTCACGCCCGATGACATTATGGAATATGATCTCGATTGCGAATGCGTCGATCCGCGTGGTCGTGGCTCTTTCCTCGAGCGTTTCATTCACGGCGAGATTTTCCGTGCACGTCCCGATGTGATGGCTGTCGCGCATAGTCATTCGGCCAATGTCATTCCCTTCGGTCTGGTTGATAAGCCGATGCAGGCCATGTTCCACAATGCCGCCTTCATCGCGCGCGGCGTGCCGGTGTTCGACATCAATGAAAAATTCGGCGACACCGACATGCTCGTCGGCAATGCGCAAAAGGGCGTCGCGCTGGCGCAATCGCTGGGCGACAAGGATATTGTCCTGATGCGCGCGCATGGTTCTGTTGCCACTGGCCCGAGCCTGCCAGTTGCAGTCTTCCGTGCCGTCTATACCGAGATGAATGCGCGCCTGCAGTTCCAGACAATGATGCTGGGCGGCGGCAGTCCGATTGCGGCGCTCTCTCCGGGCGAAGGTGTGCTTGCCGACAAGGTGAACCTGTCCTCGGCCTCGCGCGCCTGGGATTTGTGGAAGCGTCGCGTCGGATTCTGAGGAAGAGAAACATGTCGCAGAACAACGATCCGCGCCAAGAGCTCGTCGATTGCATTCGCATGCTCGAAAAGGCCGATATTATCGACCATAACGGCCATGTCTCGATCCGCTATGGCAAGAATATTCTCATCAACAATGGCGCGGCGGTGAAGGGCCTGATGACGCAGGACGCCCTTGTCGAAATCGACATGGATGGCAATGTCGTTTCAGGCAATGGCAAGCCACCGCTCGAGGTTCACATTCACACTGAAATCTATCGTGCGCGTCCCGATGTGCAGGCGGTGGCACATACCCATCCCAAATGGTCGACGTTTTTGACCATGGTCGGCAAACCCTACAAACATGTCTATGCACAAGGCGTTTTGCTGGGCGACATGCCGGTGATGGATACGCCTCTGTCCGTCAACACCAAGCCGATGGGCGAGCGCCTCGCCCAGACCTTGGGACAGCGCCCCGCTGTGTTGCTGAAAGCCCATGGCGTGACGATTGTCGGCGCCAATATGATCGAATGTTTTGCGCTCGCCGCCTATGTCGAGGAAAATTGCTATCGGCAATATATGGCCGAGCAATTGGGCGAGCCTTACGAATTTTCGGAAGAGGAAAAGAAAGCCTGTTTCGAAAAGCTCTGGTCAACGAGCCTGTTCCAGAAGACGTGGGATCATTACCGGTCGAAAGTGGTCTGAGGCGCAATCATCGTGCGCGCCCCTCTCCCGCGAGGCGGGAGAGGGTGGCCTGCGGAGCAGGTCGGGTGAGGGACTTTGTCCCAGATATATAACGATACAGAATGAGCCCGGTGACACATGCCCTCATCCGTCGCGCTTCGCGCGCCACCTTCTCCCGCGAGGCGGGAGAAGGGGAGAGGTCATTTTATCAAATCGTTGCTTCCATCATCGCGCGCAATTCCGGCGTGACATCGGGCAATATGCCGAACCAGTCTCGGAAGGCCGGGCGGCCTTGGTGCAGCAGCATGCCGAGTCCGTTGATGGTGCGATTGCCGCGCTCGCGCGCATCGCGCAGGAGCGGCGTTTCTTTCGGAATATAGACAATATCCGACACAAGCGCGTGCTTCGGCAGTTTGGCGAGTGACAGATCGAGCGGCGTCTGTCCCACCATGCCTTGACTTGTCGTATTCACCACCATGGCTGCGTCTTCGAGCGCCATCTGGCGGTCTTCCCAGGCGACAGCTTTCATCGGGCTGCCAAATTCGCGCGCCAGACTTTCAGCGCGTGCGGGCGAGCGATTGATGATGCGAATGTCTTTCGCGCCGCGATCGGCAAGCGACAGGCTGACAGCGCGCGCGCCGCCGCCCGCACCCATAATCACAATGGGGCCTGTATCTGCGCGCCAGCCCGGCACTTCTTCGAGAATGCTCTCGATATAGCCATAGCCGTCATTATTGCTGCCTTTCAGCGAGCCATCCTTGCGCACGACAACGCAGGAAATCGCGCCGATGCGCTTGGCTGTCTTGTCGATCT
>CANHAW010000033.1 GCA_947458675.1 Beijerinckiaceae bacterium | reverse complement strand
GTGATGATTGTCGTGGCAGCCGTTCTCGATGGTCTCGATGGGCGTCTTGCCCGCGCGATCGACGGCACATCGCGCTTTGGCGCCGAACTCGATTCGCTCGCCGATTTCGTCGATTTCGGCGTCGCGCCGGCCTTCCTTCTCTACTTCTGGAGTCTGAAGGACATTCCCAGTTTCGGCTGGTTCGCGGCCATGGTTTTCGCCATTGCCGCAGCTTTGCGTCTGGCGCGTTTCAACGTGATGATCGACGATCCGAACAAGCCGGCATGGCATGGGCAGTTTTTCGTCGGCATGCCCGCGCCGGCGGGCGCGATTTGCGTGATGCTGCCCATCTATCTGCAATATTCGATCATCGGCATGCCGCGCGGCGGATTGTTCACCGTGCTTGAAATTGCCTATGTCCTGCTTGTGGCCTTCCTGATGGTGAGCCAGTTGCCGCATTTTTCGGGCAAGCAGATCGGCCGTGTGCCGCGCGAATATTTCATTCCCGTCCTGTTTGCCGTGGCCGCGCTTGTGCTGCTGCTGGCGACATTCCCGATGGAAGTTCTCATCGGAATGACTTTCGCCTATCTGGTCATGTTGCCGCTCTCCATTCGCCGGCATCGCACCCTTTCCTTGGCCGATGAAGCGGCTGCGCTTGCGTCCGGAGAGAGCAAATCCGGCTGAAACCGGGTTTTGCGGCGGGAAAATGCCGATTGCGCCCTTCCTGAGGGCCTCTATGAGTTCACAAAGCCGCCGTTCTCGATTAGGGTCCGGCCACTTCACCAATGGACAGGCCGTCTCGTCTCCCGGTTTTAAGGCCGGGCCCGGACGCCGCCGGAGACGCACTGACACATGTCGAAAGAAGAATTGCTGGAATTTCCGGGCGTGGTGAGCGAATTGCTCCCGAACGCCACCTTCCGGGTCAAGCTCGAGAACGATCACGAGATCATCGCCCATACGGCAGGCAAGATGCGCAAGAACCGCATTCGCGTTCTGACCGGCGACAAGGTTCTCGTCGAAATGACCCCCTATGATCTGACCAAGGGCCGGATCACCTATCGTTTCAAGTAATCCGGACCGACAGGACGGGCGACATCGCCCGCCCGTCGCCGGCTCAGGCGAGGCGCGCGTGACCCACGAAGGCAAGGACGGTCGGGAGACAGGCTGGCGTCCGAAACTCGTGCTGGCGTCTGCGTCGCCACGACGTCTCGCGCTGCTGCAGCAAATCGGCATTGAGCCCGATGCGCTGCTCCCCGCCGATCTGGATGAAACTCCCCAGCGCAACGAATTGCCGCGCAGCCTTGCAGCAAGGCTGGGCATGGAAAAGGCGCGCACTGCCGCGCAGCGTCTGCACAAGGATCCCGAACTCGCCGATGCCTATGTTTTGGCGGCCGATACTGTGGTCGCCGTCGGGCGGCGCATTCTGCCGAAATGCGAAGTGACGGACGAGGCGCTGCAATGCCTGCGCCTTCTGTCTGGCCGCGCGCACCGTGTCTTTACCGGCGTTTCCCTGGCGACCCCGAAGGGGGCCGTGCGCAGCCGTCTGGTGGAAAGCCGGATCCGGTTCAAGCGGCTCTCGGAGGCCGAAATCGAGGCCTATCTCGCTTCCGGAGAATGGCGCGGCAAGGCGGGCGGCTATGCGATCCAGGGGCTGGCCGGCGCTTTTGTCATCAATCTGATCGGCTCTTATCCTGCCGTCGTCGGGTTGCCGCTTTACGAGACCGTGTCGCTGCTTTCCGGCGAGGGCTATCCGACCCATCTCCTTTGGCTCAACCGGGTGTGAGGCGCGATGACGGCCGCCAATGACAACAGGTCCAAAGCGGGAGCCTGCCCGATCTGCCGGAAACCGGCAGAGGAGACCTATCGTCCCTTTTGCTCAAAACGCTGCGCCGATATCGACCTCGGCCGCTGGCTCGGCGGGACTTATGCGATTCCCGCAGTCGAGACCGATGAGCCCGACGAAGATGAGGCCCAGCCAGCCCGCCGCCCCGCCGGGCAGGATGAATGAGCCGACTGTTTCAAAAACGTGTTCGCAAGGCGCCAAGCCCGTCCGGATCGACAGACATTCTCGCTAGACATTCGCCGGTCATCTTCCTATAAACCGCCCACTCCTTGGGCCTTGCGGCCCAGAGCGTAGGCCCGGGTAGCTCAGTTGGTAGAGCATGCGACTGAAAATCGCAGTGTCGGTGGTTCGATTCCGCCCCCGGGCACCACTTTAAAAAATCCCCCGATCTGCCCTGACCCTCTCGCCTCGCCGGCGCGATCTGCTATTTTGTTTTCAACAAAAGCAAAACGAAAAGATTTCGTTCGGGGAGGGGTGGAATGATCAGATCATTGGCTTTGGCGCTGGCGGTAGGGTTGGCACTTCCCAGCGCGGATGTGCGCGCCAATCCGGTGGCTGATTTTTACAAGGGCAAGCAGGTCCAGGTCATTGTCGGTTACGGACCGGGTGGCGGCTATGATGTTTATGCCCGCCTGTTGGCGCGCCATATGGACCGGCACATTCCCGGCAATCCCACGCTTGTTGTCCAGAACATGCCCGGCGCAGCCAGTCTGATCGCGGCCAATTATCTTTACGTCCGGGCGCCGCGCGACGGCACATCTTTCGGCATTATCGATCGCGGCCTGCCGCTGATGGCCATTGTGAAGAGCAATCCGCAGGTCCAGTTCGATCCGATGAAATTCACCTGGCTGGGCTCATCCTCAAATGGCGCGACCGATGCTTTCGTCCTGATGACGCGTAAAAATGCGCAAGCCAGATCTCTCGATGACATACGCCGCGCCAATGGTCCGAAATTGATGGTTGGCGTGACAGGCAAAGGCGCAACCGACACAGAAGTGGCGAAATTACTGCGTGATATCGTTCGCCTGAACATCCAGATTTTTGCCGGATACAGAAGCGGCAATGACATCAATCTTGCCGTCGATCGTGGCGAGGTCGATGCGCGCCCGACGACCTATACTTCGCTGTTTTCAACCAAGCCCGATTGGCTGAAGCCTGATGGCAATATGCATATTCTTGTTGTCATGGGTCGCGATACGCGCATGCCTGAATATCCCAATGTGCCTTTGGTCCGGGAATTGGTTGCCGACCCCAAGGATCGGGATCTGGTCGATCTGGCCGACATGCCTTTCCGCGCGCCATGGCCCTGGGCTGCTCCGCCGGACATTCCGGCAGATCGGGCGGCTGCTTTGCGCGAGGCGTTTTTGGCCGTGTCGAAGGATCCCGTCTATATCAACGAGGCGACCAAGCTGACGCTCGATGTGACGCCCATGGATGGCGAAGAAATTCTTGGCATGATCAGGCGCGCAACAGCCTTCTCGCCTGACGTTTTGGAGCGTATGCGCGCCTTGCAAAACGAGGAAGTGCCGACCGAACAGCGTTAAGTCGGCACCCGCCTCACGGCGCCAGGCTGGCGATATATTGTGTCAGCGCCTTGATATCGGCATCGCTCAATCCCACGGCAGCATTGCTCATCAGCGCATCGGCGCCTGAGCGCGTGCTGTCGCGGAATTCTTTCATCGCCTGTTCGGTATAATCGCTTCTTTGTGCGGCCAGTCGCGGCATGTGATCCTGACCGCGCAAGGTTGGCAGATGGCATGATCCGCAGCGCGCTTTTTCAGCGAGCCGGCGGCCTTGCGCGACCAGCTCCGTGCCGATGTTTTCATCGCTCTTCTGCGCCGGCATGGCGGCCAATGTTTCGGCCAGGCGCACCAATTCATCATCGCTCATTTTATCGAGCAGACCGGCCATGGCCGGAATCTGGCGCACGCCTTCGCGGATATAGACGAGCTGGTTGGTGAGAAAGAGAACGGGCTGTCCGGCAAGCGAGGGCACGAGCGGCGTGATCGAATTGCCGCCCGCACCGTGGCAGGACAGACAGGTTTCAAGCGAGGGCGGATCTGCCGCCCTCGCAAGAGATGGTGTCAGCAGGCAAAGGAGCAAACCGGTCCGGATTGCCTTTCCAGCGAATTGCATGATCAACGTGCCGCGACGCGCTTGGCGTCATAGCTGATGCGGTAGAGAACGCCGGGCAATTCATCCCCGATAAGGAGCGAGCCGTCTTTCATCTGCATGACATGGCTCGGACGACCGTGGAATTCGTTCTTTTCCGTATCGAGCAGGCCGGTCAGGAAATTCTCGACCCGCGCTGTGCCGTCTTTCTGCGGAAAGGCGACCACAATGTCATAGCCGAATCTCTTGGTGCGGTTCCAGGAGCCATGGCGCGCGATAAAGGCTGCATTCTTGTATTTCGCCGGGAAGGAATCGCCCGTGTAAAAGACCATGCCGAGTGCTGCGGAATGCGGTCCCATCAAAGCGGCAGCCGGCGTCGTTCCGGCGCAGGCATTGGGTTTTTTAATGTCCTGATCCGGCACTTTATTGGCGTGGCAATAGGGGAAGCCGAAGGAAGCGCCTTCCTTGCCCTTGGGCAAACGGTTCAGTTCGTCTTCTGGGCCTTCATCGCCGGCCCAATCGCGGCCATTATCGGTAAACCAGAGTTCGCGCGTCACCGGATGCCAGTCGAAGCCGACTGTGTTGCGCACGCCGCGCGCCACGATTTCCATGCCGGTTCCATCCGGATTGTAGCGGCGAATATGCGCATGCGTGGCCGGATTGACCTCGCAAATATTGCAATTGGCGCCAACCGGCACATAGAGTTTTCCATCCGGACCGAAGGCGACATATTTCCATCCGTGCTGCGTGTCTGCCGGCAGGTTGAATTGCGCGGTCAGATCGACGGGCGTCGGCAGTTTGTCGAGATCGTTTTCGATGCCGTCAAAGCGCAGGACTTTGTTGATCGCGAAAACGTAAAGCGACCCATCCTTGAAGGCGAGGCCATTGGGCTGGGTCAATCCCTGCAGAATGATTTTCTGTTCGCGTTTGCCGTCTTTCGTCACCACCGCATAAACGCGCCCGATGGCGCGCGAGCCGACGAAGATTGTGCCCTTGTCGCCTTGCACCATGGTGCGCGCGCCCGGCATGCCATGGGCATAGACTTCCGCCTTGAAACCCGGCGGCAATTTGATCCGCTCGAGGGGCACTTTATCGAGCGGCGTGACGGTAGCAGGAACCGGCAAGCCGCGCAGATTGGGATCCTGATTGCTGCGTCCGAGATCGGAGCGATCGAGCGGGTTCATCTGGGTCGGCGGGCGTTGCGCCAGCGCCGGGGACAGGCCAGCGCAAAGTGCGGCGACGACAATCGTGCTGGCGCACAGGCGATGTCTGGATAAGGTCTTGCTGAAAACGGACATGGCTTTCTCCCTTGGGTGAATCGTTATTCTTGTTGTTGCGTCATGCTTTCCGGCTCGGCGCCAAAAAATCCTTGTTGATGTCGGCGATTTTCGCTGTTCCTGCCAGGCGCATCACGAGCGTGAGATTGTCGCGCATATATTCGAGCACGCTTTGTGCGCCTTCAGCCCCGCCCAGCGCCACGCCATACATGACGGGACGTCCGCAGCCGACGACGCTTGCGCCCAGCGCCAGCGCCTTAAAAACATCCGCGCCGCGCCGCACGCCGCTGTCGAAAATGATCGGCGCGCGTCCTGCCACTGCATCTGCAATGCGGGGCAGGGCGTGGATGGAGGCTTCGACGCCGTCGAAAGCGCGTCCGCCATGGTTTGAGACATAGACGGCATCAAAGCCACGACGGCAGGCCGTATCGGCGACGCGCGGCGACATGACGCCTTTCACAATGACAGGACCGCCGAATTCTTTCTTGATGAAATCGAGGTCATCCCAATTGAGATCGCGCTTGCGCGCCTCGAAGACTCGCGCTGCTTCTTTTGGATCGGCAATGCTGCGTGGCATATTGCCTTTGCCCAGTGAGCTTGGCGGACGGAAGGCGTTGCGGATATTTTCTTCGCGCGGATAGGCATAATTATTGTCGATGGTCGGCGCGACGGCGGAATAGCCGGCGGCTTTCGCGCGCTGGCACAATTCACGCAAATAGCCCCGGTCGGTTGGCACATAGATCTGGAACCATTTCGGTCCGGGATTGAAACTGGCAATCTCTTCCATGCTGAGATTGGATTGTGTGGATGTGGCCATCAGCGTGCCGACAGAATGGGCAGCGCGCGATGCGGCCTCTTCTTTCATCACATGAGCAAGACCATGGCTGCCCATGGGTGGCACGAACACCGGCATGGAAAGTTCGGAGCCGAGAATTTTCACTTTCAGATCGACGCGGCTGACGCCTGAGAGCGATTGCGGCTCAATGCGAAAATCCTGAAAGGCGCGCAGATTTTCCTCGCGCGTCCAATTCGAGCCGGAACCGCTGGCAATATATTGATAGCCGCCGTCGGGAAGAATTTTCCGGGCTTCCGGGTCAAGCTCCAAAAGATTGACGATGGATAATTTCTGCCGCGCCTTGCTGCCCTCATAGGCTATGTCGGGGCGGGCCATTTCTTCGCCGGCCTGGCCGAGCGCGCGCGAGGCCATCAGGCTGAATGCGGTGGCTGTGCTGCCAGCCAGCAAGGATCGGCGCGTTGTGCGCATGGCTTTCCCCCAGAGTCTTTTTGAGCGGACCGGGCCGCCGCCGCTTTTTGCGGTCAACGACAGGATTGGCCAAAAATCGGGAAAGCGCAAGGAAAGCTCTGCCCGCATCGCGGTACAGGCATTTTGCATCGCGGAAAATCTGTTGCCCGGCTGCTTTGGGCCCCGCTAGGATGGGTGAGGTTACAAAAAACTTGCGGTTGCCGCCGCCCGATCAACAGGAGGGAATGCCATGTCGCTGTCGCGTCGTGCTGTCATGGGCTTTGCCGGTGCATCCGCTTTGGCCGTTTCTGCTCTTCTTGCGCCCGAGGCGCAGGCTCAGGCTTGGCCCAACAGGCCGATCACTTTCGTTGTGTCGCAGGCTGCCGGCGCCAGTCCGGATGTGATGGCGCGTTTGCTCGCCGATCGTCTGTCACGCTCGCTGGGGCAGGGCGTCATCATTGAGAACAAGCCGGGAGCCGCCAATGTTGTCGGCGCAAATGCCGTGGCCCGCGCGACGCCCGATGGTTATACATTTTTCTTCGCCACTTCGGCCGCACTCGTTTCCAATCCCTTCCTGATCGAAAAGTTGAGCTATGATCCGGTGAAGGATTTTGCGCCCGTATCGATGATTGCGCGCAGTCATCAGATGATTGTCGTGCATCCCGATGTGCCGGCGAAAAACCTGCAGGAATTGATTGCGCTCGATCGTAAAGAGCCCGGCAAATTATCGGTCGCCGTGGATTCGCCGCGCAATCTCGCCGGCATTACGGCGCAAGCCCTGAAGAAGCGCGCCGGCATGGAATGGGTGCTCGTGCCCTTCCCGAATATTGCCAATGCGCCGCAGGATGTGATGGCGGGCCGTCTGCAGGCCGGCGTCTTCTCTGTTGCCGTGGTTGAATCCCATATTCGCGACGGCAAGCTGCGCCCCATTGCCATTGCCTCCGACAAGCGCGCCTCGTCGATGAAGGATGTCCCCACCGTTGCCGAAACGCTGAAGGATTTCGACTTCGCCGGCTGGTTCATGCTGATGGCGCCGACAGGTACGCCGGAGCCCATCCTTGCGCGGATGAATGCCGAAGTGATCAAAGCCATGCAGGACGAGAAAATCCGCGAGACAGCGCCGGGACTGGGCTTCGAGATCGAGACCAGCACGCCTGATGCTGCGCGAAAACTCCTCTCCAGCCAGCTCGATCTGTGGAAGAACATCACCACTGAACTCGGCCTCAAGCCGCAATGACAAAAAAACCCCGCGCCTGAGCGCGGGGCTTTCATTGCGAGATGACAGGCAGGATCAATCCTGCGGCGGCACCTTGGTATCGGCGACGAGCCGCGCATATTTTTCCATTTCCGCTTTCACAAAGGCGCCGAATTGCGCCGGCGTGCTGCCGACGGGCTCTGAACCGAACCCTGCGATCCGCTTGATCACATCAGGATCCTGAATCGCCTTCAGCACTTCCTGATGGATTCGTTCAATGATGGGCTGCGGCGTTTTTGCAGCGACGAACATGCCCTGCCAGCTGTCGGTCAGGACGTTTGGATAGCCCTGTTCGGCAATCGTCGGCACATTGGGCATGAGCGGCGAGCGCTTGGCTCCCGTCACGGCAATGGCCCGCAATGTGCCGGCCTCCACTTGCGGGGCGGCCGTTCCAAGCGGGGACACTGCCATTTCGACATCGCCCTGGACGAGCGCCTGATTGAGCGGCGCATCGCCGCGGAACGGCACCATCTGAATGTCGATTTTTGCGGCGACCTTCAGCATTTCCATTGTCAGATGGAGCGGGTTGCCGATGCCGGTCGAACCGTAATTCAGCGCGCCCGGTTTGGCGCGCGCCAGCTGCACGAGTTCGTCGAGCGTCTTGGCCGGGAATTTCGGATTGGTGACCAGTAGCAGGGAGGCGTTGATGACTTGCGTCACCGGCGCAAGATCGTTGACGGGATCATAGGCGAGCTTCTTGTAGAGCGACGGGCTGATCGCATGGCCAACCGTCGTGAGCAGAATCGTTGTGCCGTCTGGCGGTGATTTCGCGACAGCGTCAGCTGCTATATTGCCGCCCGCGCCCGGACGGTTTTCCACGATCACCGGCTGCTTCATCGATTCCTGCATTTTTGCGCTGACGATGCGCGCAAGGGAATCGACGGCGCCGCCGGGCGCGAAAGGCACCACGACTTTGATCGGTCGGTCGGGATAGGTCTGCGCATCTGCCGTCGGCGCAATCATCAAGCCGATGGCGCATGTCATTGCAGCAATGATTGTCTTCATCGAAATATCCTCCCGGTGCGGCGCGATCATGTGTCGAGCCGTGTGTCTTTTTGATCGATGACGCTGAGATTGAGGTTTTTGAGAAGGCGATAGATCGTATCGACTTCAACCTGCATGGGCTTGGGCATGGGCGGGCGCATATAGGGATTTGGAATGAGCCCACGCAGCCATGTTGCTGTTTTGTAGCGGATGTGCAGGCGGCCCATATCGGCAATATATTCCTGCAATTCGGCGAGGCCGCTGTCCCAGACTTTGCAGGCGCCGTCGAGATCGCGGCGGTCCCATGCATCGAGATGGGCCAACATGGGTTCTTTCGCAAAATTCCAGAAGCCGCTCAGCGTGCCGTCGAACATATTCGTCAGACGGTATTCATGGAAGCGCGATGCCAGTGCGCCCATGACGGCAACATCGCGGTCGAGGCCGCGCAATCCCTTGGCGATCAGCCGGAAGCCTTCATATGTGTAGGTCATCTTCCAGCCGACAACATTGGGCACTTCGCGGCAGATGCGCAGCGTGGCAGCCAGCGGAAGGCCCGGATAGAAAGGCGGCTTGGCGCCACCCACCGGATGCGTCACGATCGGCAGATCGACAGCGCGATCCTGTTCCTTGATCTGATCGAGCCAGATTTCGGGATAGGTGTCGGCATCCCAGCAGGAGGTGACATCCTGCGCGCCGCCCGGTGGCGTGACGAAAATGCCGTCGACGCCGAGCGCCTTGCAATCTTTTGCGGTCTCAACTGTCTCGGCTGTCGTGATCCCCCAGGTGCCGGCGATGATCGGCAATTTGCCGTGCGCTTCCTCCATGGAGATTTCGAGCACGCGGCGTTTTTCGGCGCGCGTCAGGTAGAAAATTTCAGCAGCTTCCGGATTGACGCACAGGCCGCCCTCTTTGACGAAGGCGGGGTCATTTACGAAGTAACGGACAAAGCGGCGATAGGCCTGTTCATCGATGGTCATGTCGCGGTTCATGGGAAGGAGTGCCGCGACATAGCGGCGATGCCCGATCGTTTTCATGCGTTTTCCCTCTGATTGTCTTGGGGCGATTATCCTTTGGCAGACCATGATTGCAACGGCGGTTGTTGTCATGGCATCATGAATAGGATTCATGATCTGCAAGGAGCCGGGCGTGACCCTCGCGACCCTCGATTTCAACCTGCTCAAAATGCTCGATGCTCTGTTGCGCACGCAAAGCGTCTCGCGTGCGGCCGAACAGCTCAATGTGACGCAATCGGCTGTCAGCCATGCCTTGCGGCGCTTGCGCGCCATTTTCGGCGATCCTTTGCTGGTGCGCGAGGGTGCGGTGATGAAGGCGACGGCCCGCGCGCTGGCGCTGCGCGATCCGCTTGAGCGAGCCATGTCGGACATTCACGCGCTCATGACCGCCTCAAGCCATTTCGACCCGGCTTTGTCGCACCGCATGTTTCGCTTGGCGATGAGCGATGCGATGACGGTGGAGGGGCTGCCCAGCATTGTGAAATTCGTCCGGCGCGAGGCGCCCAATGTCGATATCAGGGTCGAGACGGGCGGGCCTGTGCACTCCTGCCGCCTGCTGCTGGAAGACAAGGCGGATCTGGCGCTCGGTGTGTTTCCCTCGGTCCCTGACGGGCTGAAGGGCGAAGAACTCTACCGCGACGAACTTGTCTGCATTGTCGATCGCGCCAATCCGCGTCTGCGCAACGGCCGGCTCAGTCTGCAGGCCTTTCTCGATCTGCCGCATGTGACGGTCGCGCCCAGCAGCGATTCCGGTGTGCAGCTCGACGATATTCTTCGCGCCATGGGATACAGAAGGCGCATTGTTGCCAGCGTGCCGCATTATCTCGCCATTCCCTCCCTCATTTCCGGAACGGATCTCATCGCGCATTCGCGGCGAAAGCTGCTGGATGTTTTTCGCTCGGCAAGCGGCCTCGTCATGCTTCCGGTGCCGGTGCCGTTTCCGGTTCCCGATCTCGTCTTCGCGCAGGTCTGGCATGAACGCGAGGATTTGGATGCCGGCCAGCAATGGCTGAGGGGCCTTGTCAGCCGCGCCCTTGCCGCGCCGCGCACGGGGGCTGTGGATACGCGCGCCGCAGGGCGCCGCAGATAGGCTGCCAATGGCTGTGCCTTTGGGCGCAAGCGGCCTATATAGACGCCAGACAAAGGAGTGTTTCACATGGATCTGGGCTTGCGCGGCAAGGTCGCTTTGGTTTTTGGCGCTGGTGGCGGTCTTGGCGGGGCGATTGCCCAGGCGCTGGCGGCGGAAGGCGCCAAGGTTGCTTTGGCCGATATTGACGAGGCGGCCGCCAATGCCCAGGCGCAGCCGATCGCAGCCTCTGGTGGCGTGGCGAAGACCTATCAATGGGATCTGGCC
>CANHAW010000032.1 GCA_947458675.1 Beijerinckiaceae bacterium | reverse complement strand
TGAAGCGCGAAAAATCAAGCACTGGCGAAATCAGCACAAGGCCGGACACGCCATAGCCCTGATCTGTTTGCAGCGCATGGGCGAGACGCGGCGCGCGAAAGCCGCCATAGCTTTCGCCCGCAATATATTTGGGCGAGGCCATGCGGCCATTTTCCTCGATCCAGCGGCGGATCGCGGCGGCATTCACATCGATATCGCCATCGACGCTGAAGAAACGGCGGCGCAGATCGTCGCCGCCGTGAATGCGGCTATAGCCGGTTGTCGGCGGATCGATGAAAACAAGATCGGTGAATTCGAGCCATGTCTCAGGATTGTCGCGCGTCACCGGCGAGGCGGAGGGAATGGCAGAGGCTGCATCCATCGGCAGGCGCCATGGTCCCAGCGCGCCGAGATTGAGCCATGCCGATGCATAGCCAGGCCCACCATTAAAAACGAAAGTCACCGGCCGTTGCGCAGGATTCATCTCGTCGCGCGCAAAGGCGATGAAGGCAATATCGGCCTGCGGACTGCCCTGCTGCGCATCGAACAGCCGGATGGCTCCTGCTGTCGCGCTAAAGCTTATCTTGCGCCCGCCCAGATCAATGCTGTGCTTGGTCGTGGCATTGGCGGGCAGGGGGCGCAGACGTTCGCCGCCTTGGACTGGTGGCGGTGCTGCAGGTGCTGACGGTTGTGCGGCCAGCGTCAACGGATGAGCCAAGGCGAGGGCAAGGCAGAGGGGCGCAATGAAGCGTTTCATGTCATCCGGTTCCAGCGTCTGTCAGGCCCACCATAATCGCTCGCCCGGCGAAAGCCAGTCGTGAGCTGCGCTTGAAGGGCTCAGGCAGCTGCGCGCACGTCGCGATGATCGGGCGACATGTCGATGGGCGCGAGTGCTGCAATGACGCGTTCAGCGGGGAAGATGACAGTCACTTCCGTGCCGCGGCGTGGCTCGGAATCGATGGTGAATGTGCCGCCATGCAGATCGACGAGCCCCTTGACGATGGGCAGGCCAAGACCCGAGCCTTCTTCAGCATTTTTCTGCGCCAGCGAACCGCGCCCGAAAGATGACAGAACGACCGGGATTTCATGCGCGGGAATGCCCGGTCCCGTGTCGCGGATCGACAAATATTGTCCGCCCGATTGCGTCCAGCCGCATTTGAGCGAGACATTTCCGCCCGGCGGTGTGAATTTGATCGCATTGGTCAGCAGATTGAGCGTGATCTGGCGAAGCGCGCGCTCATCCCCCCACAAGCGCGGCAATTCGCCTTCGATTGCTTCGGCAATGACGATGCCGCGCTTTTGCGCGCGCAGCGACAGAATATGCAGGCAATCTTCGACGACATGGGCGAGAGAGACAGGCTCTTCGCGTAATTCGTAACGCCCGGCCTCAACGCGCGAGAGATCGAGAATCTCATTGATGAGCATCAAGAGATGCTGGCCGCTGGCATGGATGTCGTTGGAATATTCCTTGTAGGCGGCCACGCCATGCGGGCCGAAAAGCTCGCCCTTCATCACTTCGGAAAAGCCGAGAATGGCATTGAGCGGCGTGCGCAATTCATGGCTCATGGTCGCCAGAAAACGCGATTTGGCGAGATTGGCTTCCTCGGCCCGTTCGCGCGCTTCATCGGAATTGGCCTTGGCCTCTTCAAGCTCGGCGATCAGCATGTCTTTTTCGAGCCGGAAGGAAAGGCTCGAGACGCTGGTTGCATAAAGGCGTCGCGCCAGCAGGATGAAAAAGAATTGCGCACCGCTGGCAATGATCGCCACCGGCCATGTCTGTTCCTGCCAGATCGGATGCATGTGGAGGATGACGGCAATCGTCATGGGCGCGAGGCCCGCATAGACGGCCAGCGGCAGCGTTGCCGAGACAAGCGACATGAGCGCCGAAATCAGCATCAGCACGAAGAGCACGAAGATGCGGGCATTGTCATTTGTCGCATCGAGGAAGAGTACCGGCAGAATGGCCCAGATCAGGCCTTGGCAGGCTTCCGTTGCAATGAAGCGGCGCCGCCAGATGGCGACGATGACATCGGCCTCGCGACAGGCGACGAGCTGCTTTGCCGCCTTGAAGGAAATGAGCTGGCAGGCCCAGGCAAGACCCAGCCAGACCAGAACATCCACCGGATCGGCCCAGATGATCGCCATAATGGCGACGAGCAATGCAATGGAGGCGAGCGCCGGCACGGAGGCCATGCGGCTTTGGGCAAAGAGCCGCAAAAGTTCGAGATCGAAAGCGCGGTTGCCGGTGCCAGATGTGCCAAAGCGCGGACGCGCGTTCAGCCGGCCCAATGTGGTGCCGGCAAAACGGGGGCTCTTTCCTTTGGCTGAAGCTTCACTCATGACGCACGCAACTGGATGGTCCAGAACATGAGGCCCAAGATGAAGGGGAAAGTTTAACGGCTTTCTTTCACGGAATGAGCAGTTTTAAGCTTTTCCGCTCTGCATCTGAGAGGCTGCGAAGCGCGCTGCCGAAGCGTCAAAAAGATCCAAAATGCCTGTCAATCGAGGCTCTTTGGCTTTTTGAGAAGCCTCGTTTTGGCGCCATTGCGCGGCCTTTGGCCCGGTCGATAAGGCTTGGCGCGTTAACCCTCGCTCGTGAATCTCAGTCGGCCATCGGCCTTTGCCGGATCGTGCAGAAGAGCGGCCCCGTGCTTTGAGGCCGATCTTCCGCCCGCGCTTTGCGCCCTGTCAGCGATTGAGGCGCTTCATCAGCGAGGATGTATCCCAGCGCCCGCCGCCCATTTTCTGCACTTCGGAATAGAATTGATCGACCAGTGCTGTGACGGGCAGGTTGGCTCCATTGCGCCGCGCTTCCGACAGGCAGATGGACAGATCCTTGCGCATCCAGTCCACCGCAAAGCCGAAGTCGAATTTGTCGGCGACCATTGTCGCCGTGCGGTTTTCCATCTGCCAGCTTTGCGCCGCGCCTTTCGAAATCACTTCGACGACGGCAACCGGATCGAGCCCTGCTTTCTGGGCGAAATGCAGGCCTTCCGAGAGCCCCTGCACAAGACCGGCAATGCAGATCTGATTGACCATTTTCGTCAGCTGTCCCGCACCCGATGCGCCCATCAGACGGCAGGATCGGGCAAAGGCCGCGATGACCGGCTCGACCTTTGCGTAAACATCAGCTTCGCCGCCGCACATGACGGTGAGAATGCCGTTTTCGGCCCCCGCCTGTCCGCCCGAGACCGGCGCATCGATGAAGCCCACGCCCTTGGCCTTGGCCAGCGCGTGCAATTCGCGCGCGACATCGGCGGAGGCGGTCGTGTGATCGACGAAAATAGCGCCGCTCTTCATGCCGGCAAAAGCGCCATCCGCGCCGGTCGTGACAGCGCGCAGATCGTCATCATTGCCGACACAGGCGAAAACGATTTCCGCGCCCTCGGCGGCGGCTGCCGGCGTGGCGGCGGAGCGCCCCTTGTGTTTGGCGAGCCAGGCCTGTGCCTTGGCCGGGTTGCGATTATAGACGCAGACCTCATGGCCCTTGGCCGCCAGATGCCCGGCCATCGGAAAGCCCATCACGCCGAGGCCGAGAAAAGATACTTTTGCCATATTGAGGAGCTCCCTCGCCTGTCCCTTTAGGTCACGCCACCACAGACGGCGTGCCATCGCAAGCATCTACGCGTCAAGACGTCCGGCGGACGGGTTTTGGTCGCCGGATCGGCCATTGGCTGCCCAGTTTCCCCCATGAACTTATTGTGGAGGATCAAGCCGCAAGCTTGGCGCTTTTCCGATTGCGAAATGAATCTGGATTGGTTTCATACGGGGGATCGCCAAAAAGGCGAAGATTGCGCGGAGGACATTTGCCCATGAAACGTCGTCAGTTCCTGAAAGGCGCCGGTCTGGCCGCCGTTGGCACAGCAGCCGTTGCCGCCCCCGCTATTGCGCAATCCATGCCGGAGGTCCGCTGGCGCGTGACCACCAGCTTTCCGCGTTCGCTCGACACGATCCATGGCGGCGCTGAAACGGTCGCCAAATATGTGTCAGAGGCCACCGATGGCCGCTTTCAGATGCAGGTTTTTCCCGGCGGTGAAATCGTCCCGGCGCTGCAGGCGCTGGATGCCGTCTCCAACGGCACGGTCGAGGCCTGCCATACCTGCCTTTATTATTACTGGGGCAAGGATCCGACTTTCGCCTTCGGCACGGCCGTTCCCTTCGGTCTCAACGCGCGCCAGCAAAATGCCTGGATGATGTTTGGCGGCGGCGAGCAGCTGATGAATGAATTCCTTGAGCCCTACAAGGTCAATAATTTCATTTCCGGCAATACGGGCACCCAGATGGGCGGCTGGTTCCGCAAGGAAATCGCCAAGGCTTCCGATCTGAACGGTCTCAAGTTTCGCATCGGCGGTTTCGGCGGTGCTGTTTTGCAAAAGCTTGGTGTCGTGCCACAGCAGATTGCCGGCGGCGATATTTATCCCTCTCTCGAAAAGGGCACGATCGATGCGGCCGAATGGGTCGGCCCCTATGACGATGAGAAGCTCGGGTTCAACAAGGTTGCGCCCTTCTATTATTATCCGGGCTGGTGGGAAGGCGGTGCAATGATCAATTTCTGCACCAATCTCGACAAGTTCAACGCGCTGCCGAAACACTATCAATCGATCCTGCGCACGGCCACCGCCTATGCCAATCAGGAAATGCTGGCCAAATATGACAATGGCAATGTCATCGCGTTGAAGCGGCTCTTGGGTGCAGGCACGCGTCTGCGCGCTTTCTCGCCCGAGATTCTGGAAGCCTGCTGGAAATCGGCCAATGAAGTCTATGCAGATCTGAACGGCAAAAATGCCAAGTTCAAGAAAGTGCATGACAGCTATATGAGCTTCCGCAGCGACCAATATAGCTGGTGGCAGGTTGCCGAAGCCAATTACGACAATTTCATCATTCGCCAGCGCACGCGCGGCTGACCAGACTTATGAAAGAAAAGCCCCGGACGAAAGTCCGGGGCTTTTTTTATGTCTGTCTTCAGGCGTTTCAGAATTTCAATTCTGTCGGCAGATCGCTGATGGCCGGAACATCGATCTGGATCGTGCTTGGATCGACCTTTGGCCCATTGTCGAGCCATGAGGTCACCGATTCCGGCCAGAAGATCACAATGGCCACGAGAATGAGCTGCATGATCACCCACGGGATTGCGCCCAGATAAATGTCGCGGCTCTTGATCTCGGGCGGCGCAATGCCGCGCAAGTAAAACAATGCGAAGCCGAAAGGCGGATGCATGAAGCTTGTCTGCATATTCACGCAGATCAGCACGCCGAACCAGATGAGATCGATGCCCAGTTTCACCGCCACCGGCGCCAGCAGCGGAATGACGATGAAGGCGATTTCGAAAAAATCGAGGAAGAAGGCGAGGATGAAGATGAAAATATTGACGAAGATCAGGAAGCCGATCTGACCGCCGGGCAGGCCTGCCAGCATATGTTCGATCCAGCGGCCGCCGTTCAATCCCTGAAAGATGAGGGTAAAGACAGTCGAGCCGATCAGGATGAAAATCACCATGGCGGTCAGCGTCGAAGTCGAGGCCATGGCCTGTTTGACGAGATCCCATGTCAGGCGGCGGTGCATGGCAGCCAGCCCCATGGCGCCGACAGCACCCAATGCGCCGGCCTCTGTGGGCGTCGCCAGGCCGATGAAAATCGTGCCCAGAACAAGAAAGATCAGCGCAAGCGAGGGGATCATGCCCCAAAGGATGCGGCTGATCAGTTTCCAGCCCATGGGTTCGCGCGCCGATTGTGGAATGGGCGGCATGAGGTGCGGGCGCATGATGGCGACGCCCGCAATATAGAGAAGGAAGATCGTCACCTGCAGCAGCGAGGGGCCGATCGCTCCCGCATACATGTCGCCAACCGATTTGCCGAGCTGGTCGGCCAGAACGACGAGAACGAGCGATGGCGGAATGAGCTGTGTGATTGTGCCCGACGCCGCAATGACGCCGGTCGCCAATTTCTGATCATAGCCATAGCGCATCATGATGGGCAGCGAGATCACGCCCATGGCAATCACCGAGGCCGCCACCGTGCCGGTGATGGCGCCAAGCACTGCGCCGACCAGAATGACTGCGACAGCCAGGCCGCCGGGCAGCGAGCCAAACAATTGTCCCGTGCCCTCAAGAATATCTTCGGCCAGTCCGCAACGCTCGAGGATAGCCCCCATCAAGGTGAAGAAGGGGATGGCCAGCAAAAGGTCGTTGCCGATAATGCCGAAGACGCGCAGCGGCAAAGCCTGCAGAAAGCTCCATTCGAAATGCTGCGTGAATATGCCGAGCAGGCCGAAGAACAGGCCGACAGCTGCCAGTGAAAAAGCCACAGGAAAGCCGATCAGCATGAAGGCGATCATGCCGGCAAACATCAGGGGTGGCATTACACCATGTGAGAACATGCAGCGATATTTCCTGACGTCACGTGTTTATTGAAGCGGCTTTTCATATTTGGTGTCGATTGAAATCACCCCTGCAAGAGCTGCCATGCGCTTGACCAGTTCCGACAGGCCCTGAAGAAACAGCAATGAAAAGCCGACCGGCAGAAGAATCTTCGCCGGCCAGAGAATGAGCCCGCCGGCATTCATCGAAACTTCGCCGCTGCGGAAAGAGGAGAGGAAAAACGGCCAGCTCAGATAGGCCAGAAGAGCGGTCGCGGGCAGGAGAAAAACGATAATGCCAAACAGATCGATCAGAATGCGCCCGCGATCGCTGAGCTGCGAATAGAGCACATCGACACGCACATGTTCATTGCGCAGGAATGTATAGGCCGCACCGAGCAGGACCACGCCGCCGAAAATATACCATTGGATTTCGAGATAGGCGTTCGAACTATAGTTCAGCGTGTAGCGCATCAGCGCATTGCCGGCGCTGATGAAGCAGACGAGCAGAACAAGGAATTCGCAAATGCGCCCGAAGAAAGAATTCAGGCGATCGACAAACCGGCTCGCGGCAAGCAAGCTTTGCATGGCATCCCCTTCCGCGCGAGGCGCAGCCTCGAAAGTCTTAGAGACCTAACACCTCATACCAAAGGCTACCAGCGCGGCAAGCGTCATACTTTAGCGTGTCGATGGCGGGGCGAGGCGGGCGCGTCGCGCCTCATCCTGCATGGCGAAAAGACCCGCGCCGATCACCAGTACAATGCCG
This sequence comes from Beijerinckiaceae bacterium, assembly GCA_947458675.1. Lineage (GTDB taxonomy): Bacteria > Pseudomonadota > Alphaproteobacteria > Rhizobiales > Beijerinckiaceae > Terripilifer. The sequence goes on along the minus strand of CANHAW010000032.1, from coordinate 4,024 downwards.
GCGCCGGCCAGCAGATTGGGGGTTTCCCCCCAGGCGAAAGCGCCGATGACAAGGGCCACCGGTACGCCGACATAACGAAAAGGTGAAACCGCTGAGACTTCCGTGCCCCGGAACGCCGTTGTGATCAATGCGGTGGATGCCAGAACGAAGAGCGCGGCGCCCAGCGTCAGCAGCGTTTCAAACAGGTCAGGCATGCGCCAGGGCTCTGTTTCGCCGAGACTGAAAGCAGCACCGCTCGCAACATTGGCAATCGATGCGGCAAGCACGATGGTGAAGAGGGGCACATGTGGGGGCACGATGCGATTGGAAAGATCGCGCGCGGTGACAAAGACCGCCGTCAGGACGGCGAGAGCCATGGCCGGCGATATGCCCTGCGCATCGGGCTGCACGATCATCATCACGCCGGCAAAACCGATAATGACGGCGAGCCAGCGCGCCATGCCAACTGTTTCGCGGCCGATAACAGCCGCGCAAGCGGTCATCATCAGCGGCGTCGCCTGCAGGATCGCAGTTGCAAGGCCGAGCGGAATTTCACGCAATGCTTGCATATAGGTGATGACGACAGATGCCTCGAGCACGGCCCGCAATATGACTTCGCGTCGCCAGATGTCGCCCAGCCGCGCGCCATGGCCCTGCCAGAGAAGGATTACGAAGGCGAGCGCAATCGTGACGAGGCCGCGCAGGACGACGGACTGGGACAAAGGCATGACAACGACGAGATGTTTCATCATCGCATCATTGACTGCGAAACCGGCTGTGGCGCCGGTCATTGCGATCATGCCGCGGCGGTTGATCCAGGATTGATTGGTCACCGACAGGCTCAACCGCCTGTGACGCTCATGTGCCGGCCGACGGCAGGCATGCGTGTTGTGCGGTCGATGACGAAATCATGGCCCTTGGGTTTGCGTGCAATGGCTTCCTCCATTGCGCGGAACAAAGGCTCATTGGATTCCGACGCCCGCAGGGGCGCACGCAGATCGGCTGCATCTTCCTGTCCCAGGCACATGTAAAGCGTGCCCGTGCAGGTGACGCGGACGCGATTGCAGCCTTCGCAGAAATTATGCGTGAGCGGCGTGATGAAGCCCAGGAGCCCGCCGGTTTCCTTGACACGCGTGTAGCGGGCCGGGCCGCCTGTCTTGTGGCTGCTTTCTTCGAGCGTGAAGTGATCGAGCAATTGCGCGCGCAATTGCGTCAGCGGCAAATATTGATCGACACGCGCATCATCGATCTCGCCCAGCGGCATGACTTCGATAAAGGTCATGTCCATGCCGCGTTCATGCGCCCAGCGGATCATCTGCGGGGCTTCGTCTTCATTAAAACCTTTCAGGGCGACGGCATTGATCTTGATCGACAGGCCGGCCTGTTGTGCAGCATCGATCCCTTCCAGCACTTTGGCCAGATCGCCCCAGCGCGTGATGCTGCGGAATTTGTCTTGATCGAGCGTATCGAGCGACACATTGATGCGCTTCACGCCGCAGGCTGCAAGCTCCTTCGCATATTTGGCGAGCTGCGAACCATTGGTCGTCACCGTCAGTTCTTCGAGCGCGCCGCTCTCAAGATGGCGGCCGAGCGAGTGGAACAGGGTCATGATGTCACGCCGCACAAGCGGCTCGCCGCCGGTGATGCGGATTTTCTTCGTGCCGCGGGCGACGAAAGCCGAGCAGAGGCGATCGAGCTCCTCCAGCGTGAGCAGGTCGCGCTTGGGCAGGAAATTCATGTCTTCCGACATGCAATAGACACAGCGGAAATCGCAGCGGTCGGTGACCGAGACGCGAATATAGCTGATCGCCCGCCCGAACGGATCGATGAGCGGGGCGGCAGGAGACGGGCTGGCAGTTTCAGAGCGCAATATCATACCGGATATATTGCCTAACCGGCGCGCCGGTTCAATGGCTTGCCGCCGGGAACGGGTGTGATCGCCCCAAGTTGATGGGGAACGGCGGCTTATTTCCGCTCAATCGGCGAGGAGAGGGGCCCATGGGGGCGGAACTGGAGTTCAGAGGCCTGTTCAAACCCCCGGTCGTGGCGCACCTCGTCCCCGGCAATTGGTATCTCGGCTTCCGCTGCCATGCCTGTTACGAGACCTTTGCCATCATGGACGAGCCGACCGGGGATGGCGAGGTCGAGCCCATGGGCGATGGCCTGTTTGAAGTGGCCTGCCCGGCCTGCGGGTCGGAAAATCGATATGCCGCCGGCGATCTGCTCGTCTTTCAATCTGCCAGCGCCATGTCGGATGAGTTTTTCGGTTCCGGCGACGCCAGCGCATGAAAAAGGCCGGGTCGCCCCGGCCTTTTTTTGTCAGATCTGTCTGGTCCGGTTAGCGCAGGACAACCACGCGCGTGCCGACCTTGGCGCGCTCATAGAGATCCATGACATCGTCATTTGTCATGCGGATACAGCCGGAAGACACCGCCTGGCCGATCGTATCGGGCTCGTTCGAGCCGTGGATGCGGTAGAGCGAGGAGCCCAGATACAGGGCGCGCGCGCCCAGCGGATTTTCGGGGCCGCCGGCCATATAGCGCGGCAGATCCGGGCGGCGCTTGAGCATCTGCTCCGGCGGGCGCCAATCCGGCCATTCGCGCTTGTTCGAAATGGCCTGCTCGCCGCCCCATTCGAAGCCCGGCCGGCCGACGCCGACGCCGTAGCGGATCGCCTTGCCATCGGGCAGGACGTAATAGAGCCGACGCTCGGCAGTCGCGACCACGATCGTGCCGGGTCCCTGCGTGCCCTTGAAAGTGACGACCTCGCGCTTGATGGCGCTGGCCTGCGGGCGCCCGTCGCGCTTGAGGTTAAGGTTGAGGAGATCGACATAGCGGCCGCCGATTTCCTCGGCGCTGGCCGGCAGAGCCATCAAAAGGCAGGTCGCAGCCGTCACAACGGCCTTGGTGAGGAGTTTCATCTCTTGGTCCCGATTTGCCACAAGCGGAGGCGGAGCCAAAGCCGCTGGATCACCGCCTTGTAATAAAGCGGCCCGGCTTTGCAATGACCCTAAAGTAAAGCTTGAGCCTGTAGAAAAGCTTAACGATCTTCCGTGGCCGCATTGCAACACCTCTGGCCGCGCAAAAGGCCGCTCAGGAGCCGGCGCCGTTTGAGGATCCTGCTTGACTTGGGATAGGGGGCTCCGTACCAAAGCCGCCTGTCCGGACCACGTCCGAACGGGCGCGTAGCTCAGCGGCAGAGCACTCCCTTCACACGGGAGGGGTCACAGGTTCAATCCCTGTCGCGCCCACCATTTGTTTCAATGGGGCAGCTCTTCAGCCGTTCGGCCACAGAACTTGCGGTCACACTCTGGTCACACGGAGTGGACTATGGCGAGTATTCGCAGACATAGAGGCAAGTGGCAGGTTCGGCGGCCCTCAGCAGAGGCGTTTCGGATGACCCAAATCATCTCTGATTTTATTTGAGCGCCTCGTCAATTTCTTCACTGAGCAGCTCCCTCACACGGGATAAAGTTTCTACAATTCCAAAGGAAATATTGGAGCCTGTCTGAAGGCAGGCTGCGGACATCCGTTCATCCGAGCCAATCTCCCATTTCAGATATTTGAGAACCGTGACCCCCGAAAAAATGGGATCGTCATTTACATCAGATTGGGAAACCGCTCTCGGATTCGAGAGATTGCGCGCCTTGATATATTTCGCAAGTTTATCGAGGCATGCATCAGAATTGGCAAAGTTTTCGTGGAAAGTCTGAGAAATGATCCGGCCGTTCGCCCGCTCAAGTGTCAAGACTTCATAGCCGCTGCCGAATGTGCGCCTGTAAGGACATGTCTTGTGTTTTGCTTCGCACGGCGCAGCCGTAAAGGCGGTTAAAGACGGAGGCTGTGAGCCAATTCGATGGCTGAAAATAATGGTTTCCCTCCCGCTCACGCGTGCTTCGAGGACAGATATTGTCACGTCGTTGACGAGCGTTTTTTCGACATCGCTGGCAGTGAGTTTCTGCGTCGTCTCATTCGCCTTCGGGTACATGTCTTTGACGCGCGCCAATATTGCATCTCGACATGCTGTGATGATGGCGCGCGCGACT
>CANHAW010000031.1 GCA_947458675.1 Beijerinckiaceae bacterium | reverse complement strand
TCTGCGTCATCTCAAGGAAAGCGACTGCGGCTGCGCCGGCGTCTTTTCGGCCCCTGTGGCGGTTGCTGCTTATCTGCAAGTCTTTGCAGAAGAGAATGCGCTTGATCGTTTCGAGGCCTTTGCTTCGCTCAACGGGTCGGCTTTCTATGGCATGGCGCCGAATGAGGAGCGTGTCACCTATGTCGAGCGCCCGGCGCGCATCGCCGAGGAGATCGAGGTCGATGGCGCGGGTAAGCTGGTCAGCCTGTTTTCGGGCGAAGCTGCGCCATGGAGTCTTGCTGCCTGATCTGTCGAACGAAGTTGGCCCCTGCACGTTCTCTCAAGAGATGCATCTGTCTCTTGGGAGCTTGCCATGGAATTCAAGTCCGTCGCCGATTTGCGTTCGATTGCGGATGTTACACCTGCGATGAGCCTGACGCGGGCTCAGAAAATATCCCTCTGGATTGCCGCGCTCGACAGGGATCCCATGCGCGTCCTTCAGCCTTTGCCGGAGATCGAATGGATCGCACCGGCGCAGCGTGCGGGTTTGCGCCTTGAAAATTCACCCCTGTCCATTGCTTTTGGCGAGCCCAGCCTGCGCGCGGCAGGTCTTTCCAGCGATCGGCTTGGCGACGCTCTCGCTTTTTTCGACATGACGGAAGCCGAAGCCCATGATGCGCTTTGTTCCTGCCGTTACGGCCGGATGATGACGGCAGACGCCGTCTCGCGCCGTCTTGCCAAACTCAAGAAGAGCAATCTCTTTGCAAATCTGCGCCATTGGATCGTGCAGAAATGGAACGATCGTCCGGTGATGGGCTGAGGCCAGCTTCAGCCCTGCGTCAGTCCGGCATGGCTATGTTTGATCTTTTTGAGCGGCCCTGATTGCGCTTTGGCGCAAGCGCAAAAAAGCGCCCACTTGTCGGCAAGAGCCAGGCTTTATTGATGGCCACGCCGGCGCATGCTAGGCAGGTGCATTATTTTTTTTGCTTTTTCAGGTGCGCGAATGATTGCCAATTCCCTTCCGCCCGTGCGCGAGCGTCTTTTTATCGACGATCCCTATCAGGGACTTTTGGCCCAGCCGGAAAATTTCGATGCACATGGCTGGAATGGACAAAACCCCGTTCTCGTCGATGTCGTCAACAAGCTGCGGCCCAAGCTCGTCATCGAAGTCGGAAGCTGGAAAGGCGCATCGGCCATCACTTTGGCGAAGGCGGGCCAAAAGCTGGGCAGCGATTTCGAGCTTGTCTGTGTCGATACATGGCTCGGTGCCCCGGAATTCTGGACCGACAGAAGCGATCCGCAGCGCTATCTCAGCCTCAAATTGAAGAATGGCTATCCGACGGTCTATTACACTTTTCTCAACAACATTCTGTGCGAGGGCCTCGAGGCCCATGTGACACCTTTTCCCTCGACGTCTTTTGTCGCGCATCGCTGGTTTTTGTCGCAGTCCATACAGGCCGATCTCATCTATATCGATGCCGCACATGAATATGAGGAAGTGATTGCTGACATTCGCAACTGGTGGAAAGTTTTGCGTCCCGGCGGGGTCATGATCGGCGATGATTACCAGACAGTCTGGCCCGGCGTGATCCGCGCTTATGAAGAAGCAGCCGAAACCATCCCCGGATTTCGACGCGCCGGAATTGTGCGCGAGAAATGGCTCGCGCAGAAACAATGAAGAGCGATTCCGGATGCTGTTCCTGTCCCTGTTTCAGGACAGGGCGGCAGACAGCGTCCGCGCATTATGTCTCATCATCGCGATATAGGTCGGCGCGCCCTTGCCAAGAGAATCGGAAAATAATGTTCCGCCGATTTTGACGCCCGTCTCCGCAGACAGCCGCTTGGCCAATCGGGGATCGCTCATGTTTTCGAGAAAGATTGCCTGGATTTTCTCATCCTTGATCTGGCGGATGAGGCGGGCAATGTTCTGGGCGCCAGCTGCAGCCTCTGTCGATAATCCCAAGGGGGCATAGAAGGCGATGCCATAAGCATCGCCGAAATAATTGAAGGCATCGTGAGATGTAACAACGCGCCGTCTGTTGGCAGGAACAATGTTTAATTGAGCCTTGATCTCGCTGTCGAGCGCGCGCAATCGGGCAATATAGGCGTCGGCACGGCGGCTGTATATTTCGCGTCCCGCCGGATCGAGGCGGATCAAAGTATCGCGGATATTGGCGGCATAGATTTCCACATTGGCAACATCATGCCATGCGTGAGGATCGATCTGGTTGCGTATCGATAAAGCCTGAATGCCACGCGAGGCCACAAGCCGCTCACCTTTGAACTGAGACGTCTTCAACAAACGATCGGCCCATGATTCGAAATTCAACCCATTGATGACGAGCAAATCGGCTTCGCTGACGGTTTTGGCATCTTGCGGTCGATATTCAAATCCATGCGCATCGCCATCTGGCGGCACGAGCGAGACAATATTGACACGCTCGCTGCCGATTTGGTGGACGAGATCAGCGAGGATGGTGAAGCTGGCAACGACGCGGAGGCGTCGTGCCTGAGCGAATGCCGGTGTGCTGGCGCACAGCAAGAGCGACCCGACAAGGAAAGATCTTCTTTCAATCATCTCCAGCGTCCCCCTTAAAATTCGTAACCGAATTTCAGGCGGAATTGATGACGTTCGAAATTTACAAGATCGAGGCGTTGCTCCGAGGCCTTCTCCCGGCCGGCCACAAGGCCGTTGTAGGCAAGGCTGAACCAGTATTTTTCAGCAATTCGCGCCGAAACCGTGGGCCCCACATAAAGAGCATCGCCTAGATATGATGTCATGGTCAGGCCTTCATAGGCACGAACATATCGTGTTTCCGCGCCAATCAGGAAATTCGGCATGAATTGGTAGGCCAGTGCCAGTGAGGCGCCAACCTTGGTGCCGCGCTCAGTGCTGTCAGCGCCGCGCTCTTTCATGCGCTCCATTTCGTGCAGCAGATTGAATGATGCAAACAGGCGCTCGGGTATGATCTCGCGATCGAAGATGATCTTGTTTTCTGCGCCAAACTTGCGTCCGCGCAGGCCTGAGACTTCATCCGAAAAAGCAAGGCTTGGTTCGATATGGAGCGTCAGTCCGAAAGGATTGTTGCGTCGATCGAGGAAGCGGTAGCGGATTTCCCCGCCGATCCCGTTGAACATGTAGCGGCTGTCGACCTGTTCGAATGTCGTTGCACCATCGCGCGGCTTGACGCGGTGAAAATCGCCCAGCAGCGCGAGCGAGACGGATAAGTCGTTGGTCACGCCATAGGCCAGTTCGAGCTTCTGGCCGAGGGCCGAATAGGACGCGTCGCGTTTGCCGAAACGCCCGACATTTTCAACGGCAATGCCGAAGGCGCCGGCATGTTCGGTGTCCGATCCGAGCGTAAAGCCAAAAATATTCTCGGTCTCGACGCCATGCTCGGCCCCGCCGTGAGCATGATGGGCGTGCCCGCCTGCACCATGATGATGCCCTCCGCTGGCGGCACGGGCGCGGGCGGCTTTCTCCGCCTCAAGGTTCCGGAAGCCCCGCGTTTCGACGCTCTCGCGGCCGCTCGAGCTGGTTTGGGCATGGACATTGCCTGCCATGGCAACGGCAAGCGGCAGGGCAAGGGTGGTAAGGAAAAGGGAATAACGCATCACGGGTTCCTTTTGTAATGTTATACTATTACATTAATGAGGCGGCCGAATGCCGTCAAGCCCGAGCTTGGCGAGCGTCTGGTGAGGCTGAAAACCCGTTGGATCGAAATCTGCGCAAATCCATATCGAAGGCTTAACCTTGCCCGCACAGAAAGACCGCTTGCCGCTGCGACAGCATTTCGGGATTTTTGGGATCGCTAACCTTTAGCCGGCTTGATCGGCTGAATGATTTCAATTCTGAAACATGCGGCGAGTCTCGCCATTTTTATTCTGACTTCGACGCCTGCACAGGCGTGGGAGATTTTGGCGCGCACGCATCTTGTCAATATGACGCATGGGACAAGATTGTCGGAGGCGGCGCAGGATTTGGCGCGCGGTGGCTATGAGCTGGCCGGCGGCGAATATATGGATTTTCGCACCTTCTACCGCCAGAACTGGCGCGAGATGCGGTTCGATTTCATGACGCAATTGAATGAGAATGTCGGTGTGCTCTGGGCTGTGAGCACGGGCGAAAGAGGCCCGAAATATCGCATCGCGCCAGGCTTTAAAATCGGTTTCATCCTTCAGGTGCAACCCACACCGATGAGCAGCCTGTCTTTGTCGATGAGTAAAATCTTAGGTTCTCGTTTAAGGGAGCTTCCATGCACGGCTGATTATGGTGATGTCGGTGGCGTTCAACAGGTCAATTGCCGGCTTGCCGCCTCTGAGCTCCCGCCTGCCGAGACGCTGAAATATTCGCTCAACATGCGTGCGCCCGATCACGGCTGGATCGGTTTTCGATACCAGCTCAGATTTTGATATTTTGCCCACGAGGTTTGCTCATGTCGAAAATGATTTTTGGCGCAGGATCGCTTCTGATCGGCAGCATGGTCGTCCCAGCGCTTGCAGCGGACAAAGGCGCACTTCCAACATTTGCAACCCTCAATGCGGCGCGACCGGCCAATCTTTATTCATGGATGAGCCCGGAAATCAGCAATGCCTGGAAATCCGGATTTCGCGGTCAGGGCACGACGATCATGGTCGTCGACGATTTCCGAAGTGCCAATGCCATTCGCGGCAATCTGGGAAATGGGGTGCAAAACCTTCGGCATGGCGAATGGACGAGGCTGCAGGCCGGCATGATCGCGCCTTCAGCCACTCTGGCCTCGCATGATTTTTATTCTGCTCGTGCCGTGCCGCTTGCAACGCGCGGATTGAATGTCTTGAATCTGAGCTACGGCATGTATGCGGCTGCCGGTTTTAACGCCAATCAGATTGGCTGGAGCGCGCAGGAAAGTTCGATCATTTCTTATGCAAATGGTCGCGCCTTCATTGCCAAAGCGGCTGGCAATGATGGCGTGAATATAGGTGCTGCCAATCGGGGCGGTCAGGTCGATTATCTCAATGCCGCTTTGACCGGAAAAACATCAGCTGTTTTCGTCGGTGCGCTCGACCGCAACGGGACGACGACGCAAAAAGCCTCTCTGGCTTTCTATTCAAACAAGGCGGGCAGCCAGTCCGCCGTCCAGTCGCGCTTTCTCTCTGTCGGTGTGCGCGGCGACGTAACCGGGCTTTACGGCACATCTTTCGCCGCACCCATTGTGTCGGGATATGCTGCCGTTCTGGGCAGCAAATTCACCAGCGCCAATGGCACACAGATCGCCAATCAATTGCTCGCCACAGCGCGGCAGGACACGATCCAGAATTACAATATCGCCATTCACGGCCGCGGCGAAGCCAGCATCGCACGGGCTCTGGCGCCGGTCTCGATCCGCTAGTCGCTCAGACGATGCTTGGATGATGATGTCTGGATGAATGGTAGCGGGAGAGGGACTCGAACCCCCGACACGCGGATTATGATTCCGCTGCTCTAACCAGCTGAGCTACCCCGCCCCGACAGGCCGGTCGCGGCCTGTATGAGAGCCGCGATATAGAAGCGCCCGCCTGCCCAAGTCAAGCGCCGTGGGCGGGGCTTCGCCCTCCCTCAGAGCCGCTTCATCCGGATCAGGGTGAAGAGCTCCAGCGGGGGCAATTTCCGCCTTTCCAGCAATTGAATGTCCGGTCTTTTTGCCAGCCAGTCGCCGATTGTCGACCAGGGGAATTCCGGCCGCCAGCCAAGAGCAGCGGCGCGGCGGCCGAGCCAGGCCTCGAGGCGCGCCATCATCCCCTTTTCAGCGCCGATATGGTTCACCAAGACGATTTCGCCGCCCTGTTTCACCACGCGGGCCATTTCATCCAGCGTGCGATGGGCATCGGGTACGACGGTGAGCACATAGGGTGCGACAATGGCATCGAAAGACGCATCGGGAAATTCCAGCGCCATCGCATCCATGGCACGAAGATCCTCGACATTTTTGAGCCCAAGCGTGGCGACGCGTTTGCGCGCCACCGCCAGCATGGGTTCTGAAAGGTCGATGCCGGTGATTTTCACATGGTCGCCAAACATCGGCAATTCGAGCCCGGTGCCGACGCCGACATCGAGCACGCGCCCGCCCAAAGCATTGATCGCAGCAGCCCCCGCTTTGCGACCGGGCTTCATGAAAGCGGTGAAAACGACATCGTAAACCGGCGCCCAGCGCGCATAGGCGCTTTCAACATCGGCATTGGAAATGGCGGAAGACTCGCGCGTCATGAATGTCAGCTCTGAATGGAAAAATTTTAAGGCGTGGGCTTGATGAAGCCGCCGCCCAGAACGCGCGCACGCGGGGCCGCATCCTCATAGAAGACGCAGGCCTGTCCCGGCGAGACGCCGTCTTCGCCGGCTGCCAGTTCCACCACCGTCTCGCCGCCCTTGCGACGCAGGATGGCAGAGGCGGGCGGTCGCGTGGAGCGCAGGCGCACAGCGATTTCCAGGCCCTGTTCGGGCAGATCTTCAAGCTTGCCCTGGCCGATCCAGTTCACATCGCGCAATTGCACATGGCGCGTTGCCAGAGCGCTGCGCGGGCCGACAATGACGCGCCTGTTGGCAGCATCGAGTTTGACGACAAAAAGCGGCTCGCCCTTGCCGGCATTGGCGCTGCCAAGGCCAAGGCCTTTGCGCTGGCCGATCGTGTAATGGATCACGCCGTGATGGGCGCCCAGCACATCGCCATTCACATGGACAATCTCGCCGGGCTCTGCAGCGCCGGGAATAAGCCGCTCGATCACATCGGTATATTTGCCCGCAGGCACGAAACAAATGTCCTGGCTGTCGGCCTTGTCGGCGATGGCAAGTCCGAATTCATGCGCGAGTTTGCGCACTTCGGGTTTTGGCAAATCGCCGAGCGGAAAGCGCAGCAGGTCGAGCTGTTCGCGCGTTGTGGCGAAGAGGAAATAGGATTGATCGCGATCGGCATCCATGGCGCGATAGAGCGCGCGTCTGCCCTCATCATCCTCTGCTGAGGAAATGTAATGGCCGGTCGCCAGAGCATCGGCGCCGAGATCGCGCGCGGTCTCGAACAGGTCGGTGAATTTAATGTGCTGGTTGCAGGCAACGCAGGGGATGGGCGTTTCGCCAGCCACATAGGCTTTGGCAAAACCGTCGATCACTTTGTCTTTGAAACGGCTCTCGTAATCGAGAACGTAATGGGGAATGCCGAGACGTTCGGCGACATTGCGCGCATCGTGAATGTCCTGGCCCGCGCAGCAGGCGCCTTTGCGATGTGTGGCCGCGCCATGATCGTAGAGTTGGAGCGTGACGCCGACGACATCGTAACCTTCGCGCTTGAGCAAAGCGGCGACGACGGAGGAATCCACCCCGCCCGACATGGCGACAACGACGCGCGTATCCGCCGGAGCCTTGGCGAGCCCAAGCGAATTCAGGCCGGCGCGCTGGCGTGGCGCGCGGTCCATGTCGGTCATGGTTGCGATGGCGCGCGGGGGCGCGCTGGTCACGTCGGGGTTCATGAAGCCACATCAACCATTGCGCCCCGGAAAATGCAACCGAGGCCTTGTCGCAGGCCCTGCGCGGGTTTTTCGTCCGCACTTGTGCCAGATAAGGACGAGTCTGCGTTTTGCGAAAGGATTTGGAAATAAATCCGGGACTTATGCAAGAAAAACCGCGCTTCGGCTTAGGTAAATCTTAAATCCGGGGCCCTATTCTTCAGGCATAGTCAGTCTGGTTGCGTAGCGAGTAAAGTGAAATGACCGAACCTCACCGCCCTCGGGTGAAATATGTCATCGGCCCCGACGGATCGCCCCTGACGGTCGCCGATCTGCCGCCGATGAACACGAAGCGCTGGGTTATCCGTCGCAAGGCCGAAGTCGTGGCGGCGGTGCGCGGCGGACTCCTCTCGCTCGAAGAGGCCTGCAGCCGTTACACGCTCACGGTGGATGAATTTTTGAGCTGGCAGCAATCGATCGACCAGCACGGTCTGGCCGGCCTGCGCACAACGCGCATCCAGCAATATCGCCAGTAAGTTTGCGTCTTTTCGCTGTTTCTTCCGCGCCGGCTTCTTAAGAAGCCGGCGTTTCTGTTTTTGCTGCACTGGCCTTGGCGAGCTGCGCGCGTTCAAACAGCAGGATCACCGGCACTGACATGGCCAGCGGGATGATCAGATAGAACAGGCGCCAGACAAGCAGAGCGGCAAAAACCGCCGTCGCCGGCATGCCGGGCATAACAGCCAGAAACACGGCTTCCATCACGCCGACACCGCCCGGTACTTGCGACAGCAGGCCGGCGGAAAAGGACAGAAGGAAAGCGCCAAGCACAATGAAAAAGCCCGGATTGCCCTGTTCAGGAAGGGCGAAATAGATGATCCCGGCCGCGCCGATCAATTCGAGCGGGGCGGCGATATATTGGCGCGCCACCACATTGAGGCGCGGATACATGAGCTCGAAGGAGCGGATCCGCAGCGGCGGAAACCGCCGCCACGAGCCGATGGTGTAAAGCGCGCAAAGGCCCAGCAGCACAAAGCCGATCGTTCGCGCGAAAGTCTCGCTGATGGCGAAATTGGGCGAAAGCGAGCCGAGCGGGGCAAGGATCTGGGGCTCTCCAATCAGCACCAGCGCCAGCAGGATGATCGTGCCGAAAGCGAATGTGTAGGAACACAAAGCCACGAGCACGGCGACTTCGGGCGCCGACAGGCCTTTCGCCGTATAGGCGCGGTATCGGACCATGCCGCCGGAAAAGACCGACGCACCGATATTGTGCGACAGGGCATAGGTGACGAAGGAGCAGACGGAAATATAGATCCAGGAAATCCCGCGCTCACGCTTGAGATGGATCAGCGCGATCCGGTCGTACCAGGCCAATGCCGCATAGGCGAGCAGAGTGGACAGGCCGGCCAGCAGATAGCCATGCGCAGGAATGTCGGAAAGTTTGTCGCCGATCACCGCGGCAATGGTTTTGATATCGCTCCAAAGGCCGCCCTGTTCGAGGATGGAGCGCACCTTTTCATCGACGGCGGCTTCGCTCAGGAGCTTTTCGTAGAGCAGCTTGACCGACCAGATGACGGCAATGAGGCCGACGGCGGGCCAGAAGAAATCGAGAATGCGCTTCATCAAACAGGCCCGTGGCGCTTGCAGCGGCTGTCACGGAACCATACCGCCCCCGCCTGACCCTTTCCGTGCCATGCGCTTTTGCCCGGCGCAAGCATCTGACGGATAACAATTAAGAAAGGTGGCAGTGTGACGGGCTGCGCGGCGGCCGTTCAGATGCGGGCCATGCCCACCATGCCGGCGGTGCTTTCGGGCCGCTCGCGGACGGTTTCAGTCGCCCCCTTGTCGCGCACTTCCATGGACTGTGCCTTGGCAAGCTCCTGATTGGCTTCCTCAAGGCGGGCCTTGGCTTCCTCGAGCTGGCCGCGCAATTCCGCCGCCGATTGGTGGAGATTGTCGCGGCGGACACGCGCTGCGCGCGCATAGGTTGAATAAGCGAAATGGGCGGGATCGGCGACGCCTGAGCGTTGCTCTTCGCCGGCAATTTCACGATCCAGATCGCCCGCCATGCGGGAGAATTCCGCAATCATGGTTTCGATCTGGGCAACGCGTCGGCGCTTTTCTTCCGCCTGGAAGCGCTTCAACCGGATCAGTGTATCCCGCGATTTCATACTCGAAACTCCAACAGGCTCGCGAGGAAAGGCTCAAGCTTGGGCCAAGCTTGGGCCAAGCCGGTTCCGCGAGACAGGTTGAGAATGAAGGGGCAAAGTTGCTGCTTTCTTACCGGAATGACACACGGCCCGAAAAAAGGCTGAAAAGGGCGCTTCGCAACGCCGATTCACATGCTATTTCTGAGGTGTGAGTGATTCGGGGTCTGCCGCGAACGCCGCGCGTAAACGGTTTTCTGGCTGCTTCGGTTAACCAAATGGGGCCGAAGCGCCGGGGTTTTTGCCCCGAAAGTTACCGTGGTTCGAGTCGCGAGAATGGTTTGGCGTGTTTTGGCAAACCGGTTCACGGATCATGAAAAGGCGGAAATTCCCCTTTAATTCAGGGCTTTAGATCCTCCTGCACGGATCGGCCGGGGGATTCGGAGAGCCGGAATCATGTTTTGTTAACCATCTCTCGTTAAGGTTGATGAGCCGGGATTTTTGAGCCGAGCATCCGGGGATTCGCGCCGATCGCGAGTTCCGGAGGCAAAGGTGGGGACCTCACATGCGCGTATTATTGATCGAAGACGACAGCGCCACGGCGCAGAGCATCGAACTGATGCTCAAGTCCGAGAATTTCAACGTCTACACGACCGACCTCGGCGAAGAGGGCATCGACCTCGGCAAGCTGTATGATTACGACATCATCCTGCTCGACCTGAATCTCCCCGACATGTCGGGTTATGAGGTTCTTCGCAGCCTGCGTGTCGCCAAGGTGAAGACACCGATCCTCATCCTCTCCGGTCTGGCCGGCATCGAGGACAAGGTGAAGGGTCTGGGCTTCGGCGCCGACGATTATCTGACCAAGCCTTTCCACAAGGATGAAATGGTCGCCCGCATCCATGCGATCGTGCGCCGCTCGAAGGGCCATGCCCAATCGGTCATCACGACCGGCGATCTCATCGTCAATCTCGACCAGAAGACGGTCGAAGTGTCGGGCTCGCGTGTGCATCTGACCGGCAAGGAATATCAGATGCTCGAGCTGCTCTCGCTGCGCAAGGGCACGACGCTGACCAAGGAAATGTTCCTGAACCATCTCTATGGCGGCATGGACGAGCCGGAATTGAAGATCATCGACGTCTTCATCTGCAAGCTGCGCAAGAAGCTCGCCAATGCAAGCCAGGGCCGCAATTATATTGAGACGGTCTGGGGTCGTGGCTATGTCCTGCGCGAGCCCTCCGACATGGAAGAACGCATCACGGCGTGAGGCGAAAGCCCCTCCCGGTTGAAGAAAAAGCCCCGCAATGCGGGGCTTTTTTATTGGCGTGACCTCGCCTCGTCATTGCGAGCGCAGCGAAGCAATCCAGAGCGTGCGGCGGTTCTGGATTGCTTCGGAGCTTACGCTCCTCGCAATGACGAAGGGGGGCTAGCCCACAAATGTATCGAACAAGAGTTTCGCATTCAGCCCGACGATGAGGGCGGCAATGCCCCATGCCGTTGCGGCGAGTTTTTTTGAAATGACAAAAGTCCCCATCGTCTTCTTGCTGGACACGAAGGTCACGAGCGGAATGACG